>NZ_MUGT01000048.1 GCF_002217205.1 Flavobacterium branchiophilum NBRC 15030 = ATCC 35035
TTTATTTAATAGTTTTTTACTATTTATGATAAATATTCAAAGGCAATTTTAGAAACTGATATTTGTCGTCAGTTTGGCGAAACCTGTTAAAGTTTGGCTAGATTCAATAATTATACCAAATATATTTTATATGTATATTTGGTATTAAATGCAACTTTTTAAAATTTTGATAATATACCAATAAATTTGAAATAAAAATACAACTGCTATTTATTTTTTGAAGTGCAACTTAATGGTAGTTCCTTGATTTTCAACACTATGTATCGAAATTTTTATTTGAAGTAAGTCGCAAATTTTTTTTACTATTGAAAGTCCCAATCCACTACCTTTAATGTCTGGGTTTTCAATGGCGTTTGACCTAAAAAAGGGTTGAAATATTTTTTCTAAATCACTTGATTTAATGCCTATTCCGTTATCAGCAATCATTAATTCATGTTCCTGTGGGGTTTCCCGAACCGATATTGTAATGGCCGCTTGGGGTTTGGAATATTTGATGGCATTAGACAAAATGTTTTTGATGCAAATGGCTACCCAATATGGATCCGAAACAACTTTAAAATCTTGGCTTGTGTTAAAATTGATTTGAATTTCCTTGGTTTGTATTTTGTTTTGATACCTCGACAAATAGTCACTCACAACAGCATTTATACTAAATAATTGATTGTCAATTTTTTGCAAATGGTTTTCGACACGAGCTAAAAATAATAACTCTGTAATCAATTCATTGAGGCGATCTATTTCGGTTATCGAAAAAGTAATTTTTTCTTCATATTCTTTTTGAGTTCTGGGTTTTCTAACCAATACTTCCAAAGTTCCTTTAATAATAGTTAAGGGCGTTCTCAATTCATGTGAGGCATCTGAAGTAAATTGTTTTTCTCGGATAATGGCATTTTCTATTCTATCTAATAAATCGTTAATTGTATGAGATAAAATATACAATTCGTCTTTATTATCTGGTAATTTAATTCTTTTGTGCAAATTATCTTTGGTAATTTCTTTTGATGTATCGATGATGGTTTGTACGGGTTTAATACTTTTACCCGTAATAAATCGAGCTATGAAAAATAAAAGTATCAAAATTAATGGATAAGCCAAAATTAATATTTGCGACAGGTTTTGAAGTACCATCAGGGCCTCTTCTAACGACATGGCTACTAACAAATAACCCATTTTTTGATTTTTGTCATAAATAGGAACCTGAATTTGTCTGATTTTTTTGCTTGCTAATTGTGTGTTAAATAATTGATTTTCAGTATATTTGCTGTTAAACTGAAGTTCAATCTGATTCAAATTTGGAGATTTTTCAACAACTATTTTATTGCTATTCATAAACTGTACAAATACTGGATTTACAGCCACAGTATTGTGTTCTCGTTCTAGCCATTCGTTGTGGTGCAACAGTCGAATTTGTCCATTTTTGATTTCGATTTCAGACAAATGTTTGCTTACTTCGCTTTCAATATCTTGATTTACATGATTGTAAACACTCATGCTTACGGTGTAATATATTACAAAAAACACGGCAAATATTAATAAAGCCGTAGAGAGAATGTAGTAAAATGCCATTCTGTTTTTGTATGAAAATCTAAACATCATCATGAAATTTCGTTTGCAATATAGCCAATGCCTCTAATGGTTTTTATGTAATCTAAATCTTTTTTTAGATTTAATTTTTTGCGAATAGCATTAATAAAAACATCAATAACCCCCGAGTCATAATCAAAATGGATGTCCCAAACATCTTCAATAATTTGAGCTCTAGTACACACTTTGCCTTTGTTTTTTATTAAATAAGCCAACAATGAAAATTCTTTTTGTGTAAGCAAAACTTCTATTTTATTGTTAAATACACGGTATTCTTTCAAATCTATTTCTATGTTTCCTAACGTTAGTTTGGTATCAAAATCAACATTTTTAAGTTGTATTTTGATTCGCAATAGTAACTCTTCAAACGAAAAAGGTTTTTTGATGTAATCATTTGCACCTGCTTTTAGCCCGTCTATTGTTTCTGACAAAGTGTCTTTTGCTGTCAAAAAAATGATAGGTATATCATGGTTTATCAATCGAATAGCGTTGCAAACATCTAGTCCTAACATTTTGGGCAACATCCAATCCAATAGCACCAAATGGGGATTTTCTTGTTTGAATAAAGCCAAGCCTTCCAATCCATCGTTGGCAATGATGACATGGTATTGCTCTTCCTCCAATCCTTGTTGGAGGAAGTTTGCAATTGCCAATTCATCTTCAATAATTAATATTTTAACCAAAATTTATTTGTTAATCTGTTGTAAATTTAAAAGCTATCGTAGCAATATTGGCAGTCAAACCATCATTTCGGGAATAATGATTGAATCTAAAATCAATATTTTTTATACCTAAACCAAATATTTTTGTATTAGCAAAAAGGTCTGTATAATCAAAACCTATGCCATATTGGTTGGCTTGAAACGTGGACAAATCATAATCGGACGTATAATAAGTTTCAGTTGAAAGATGTTTTTCAAATGGAGCAAAATATTTAGATTGATTTTGGGTATAAAAACGATACATGGGATAAATAGTAAAAGCATCTGTAAGCTTTATAGGCAATTCTGCAGAAAAAGTATGTGCTTTTATATCCCAATCGTCTTGATAATAACGGTAATAGGTTTTGAAAATGAATTTTTCGTTGATATAATAATTCAATCGCATGCCCATAGGCAGTTTGAAACGTGTGTTTGGCAATCGCTCTATGTCGTCTGCTAGTCTATAAACCCCAGTATTACTTGATGATTCATAAACCGGTATAAAACTTTTATTTCCAATATAGAAATTAGCTTTATCTGCAAAATATATTCTTTGGTATGGAGTTGATAACATACCTTCTTGTTTTAAGACATCAAAAAAGATTGAAAATTGTAAGTTTTTAGTAACTACTTGTGAAAAACTAAACATAGACGCAAATGAATTTCTGCCCGTTGAGTCCCAAACTTTAAACTTTGAAGGCAGGTAAGCCGTTGTAGCCACGCCATTTTGATTATATACTGTTATTCCATTAAAATAACCATTAACATAAAAACCACTTCCATATTTTCCATATTCGCTCAATTCTGTAGCATATATAGGTTTCCAATTGTCTAAATAAGCATTGGCTTTTACAGAAATTTCTGAATTTTTATTATTAAATAATCTTGTAACACCAGCACCAAATCCTGTAGAGCTATAATCATATTCGCTAGAAACAGAAGCATCTACATTCCAAATAAAATTCCGGTTGTCTGTTGAATGACTATAACTTGCTGATAACGAGATTAATTGATCGCTTTTTGAAGCTCCAGACGAAGCTTGCCATGGAGTACCTATTGGGGTAGTTGTACCATTATTGTTGTCTAATCGGTCATCATCACCTCCAGCTCCAGATGCTCCCGTTTTATTAAACGGATTGATATTACTAGACGACGCCGAGGTATAGGCTGATAATCCTGCATCTACCGTCAATACATCGTCTGTATTCAATGGAATTGCAATGACAATATTGGAAGCAATGTCGGTTAATTTTTCTGAACCAATCCCGCCACTTACTGCAGAATGAGAGCCGTCTTGTGCATAATAACTGGATATAAAATCAACTTCTGTACTTTCTAAAACTTTCTTTTTGAATACAATGGTACTGTCTTTTTGTTGTGCATGCATCATGAGGCTCATAAAAAAAGCCGATAATGCTAATAATTGAATCTTCATTTTTGTTGTTATAATATCTTTTACCATTTAGTTACATCCGCAGCCTCCGCCTGATTTTCCGCCATTTGCTCCTGCCGCAGCTTCTCTATATATTTGAAAGGCTGTTTCGTGTTTTTCTACTTTACGTGCAGAAAGTTTCATTTCAGGATCGTTAATTTTCGCTTTTTCGTATTCTTTTACACTGGTACACGACTGTAAAAATATTCCAGATAAACATAAAATTACTATTTTTTTCATTCTTTAAGGTCTATTTATT
The DNA here is from genome assembly GCF_002217205.1 of Flavobacterium branchiophilum NBRC 15030 = ATCC 35035. GTDB lineage: Bacteria > Bacteroidota > Bacteroidia > Flavobacteriales > Flavobacteriaceae > Flavobacterium > Flavobacterium branchiophilum. The sequence continues at coordinate 3,977 of NZ_MUGT01000048.1, forward strand.
TATAATTCAAACTCATTTTTTCAATATTAATCCCTTTAGACGTATGGATTTTTCCTAGATCGTCCACAACAATACACTCAACCCCTTTTAGCTGATTGATTAAATCGATGCCAGCCTCAACTCCAAATAGAAAAACTCCTTTTGCTAATCCGTCGGCAATTTCGGTATCTTTTGCAAAAACCGTTACACTTACAATACCCTGTGCAGGCCATCCCGTTTTTGGATTGATGATGTGGCTGTATCTTTTCCCATTAAAAACCACATATTTTTCGTACGTTCCAGAGGTTTCTACCGAGGCATCTACCAACGGAAAAGTGGCAAATACTTTGTTTTTATTCATCGGATTAATGATACCAACAGTCCAGGGTTCGCCATTAGGTTGTTTGCCCCAAGCTGCAATATCGCCAGATACATTTGCAATTCCTGACAAACATCCCTTTTTTCTCAATAATTGTTTAATTTTATCGGCTATAAACCCTTGTCCAATGCCTCCTAAACCAAGTTTCATTCCTTTATCCTTTAAAAAAATAGTTTTCTCGGTTTCATTTAAAATTATTTTTTGATACCCTATTTTGGCAACAGATTTTTTTATGGCTTCATCAGAGGGCAGTGCAGTCATCGAGCCATCGTATTTCCAAATTTTATCCATCGATGCATACGAAATGTCAAAAGCTCCATCGGTAAGTTTGGATACCTTTATGGCACGTTTGACCAATTCAAAAACTTCTTCATCAACCTTAATAGGTTGAATACCAGCATTTTGATTTACTAGTGAAATTTGAGTAGTTGGTATCCAATCCGAAATTAAAAGTTCAATTCGCCTTACTTCGGCAATGGCTTCATCTATATACTGATGCCCTTCTAAACTGTCTTTTGCTACAACAGTCATTTCAAATGGACTCGTTAGCATGGTTAGTTTTCTACGAACAATAATTTGACTAAAACTATTAAAAGTGATTGTTAAGATTAAAAAAACAATTATTTTTTTCATTTATTTTTCAAATTTATGTATGTTTTCTAAAAATGGAGCGGCATCCATTTTTTGATACCCCGTCATGCCCAACACTTTTCCCGTTTTATCTAAAAGTACAACTAAAGGAAAATTTCCGTCTTTGTTGTATTTTTCGGCCAATTTGTTGTTGTTTTCCGTTACTTCAGCGGGTAACTGATTGGCTTTTTTCTTTGGAAAATCGGCTTTTAATAGTACCCAACTTTTATCGGCTTCCTTTTTGAATTCGTTCGATTGCCAAATATTTTTATCTAATTTTATGCATGGCCCACACCAATCACTTCCAGAAAAGACTAATAAAATATTTTTATTTTCAGCAATAGCTTGTTTTTTTGCCTCTTCAAAATTGGTTTTCCAAGTTTGCGAAATACCTATTTGTCCTAATAATAGGAATGTGATTACAACTATTTTTTTCATTTTTAAAAAAGTATTGATTTATATGTCAAATATAACTGTTATTTCATGATATTATTTTGACAACGCCTATTTTTTAAGTGAATTTTAAGAAAGCAATTTTCTAACGATTTCTAGTTTACTTTGATAAAAAATGAATATTTTTGTAGCAAATTAAAAAATGTATGTTCGATTTAAAAAAATTAGCCCCATTTATCAATTTGAGTATATTGTATGTCATCATGTCTTTCTTATTAAGAATATTATTGATTTTTCATCCAATAACGCAATCAAAATTTCAAATAATAGAAACATTTACCCTGCTTTTCTGGGGTTTATGTTCTGATGTTGCAGTTTCAATTGTAGGGATTTTCTTTTTATGGTTGTATTTAATTTTTATTTCAAACTCAAAATATTACAAACCATTCGGTTATATCGTGTTTTTCTTATTGGTTTTGTTACTCATTTATGTTACTTTTTTTAATACTATTCTTAATGAATATGGTGGCGTTTTGCCAGAAATTGGAATTACTTTTGTTGCCATAAAAACCATTTTTTTTGGTTTAATGTTGTGGCTTCCAAAATACAGATCTCAATTAAGGTATTGGTTATTTAGTTTTGTGATTTTTTTATATGTATTAATTATTTTACAAAACACTATCAGCGAATACTTTTTTTGGAATGAATTTGGTGTAAGATACAACTTTATTGCGGTGGATTATCTGGTATATACTAACGAAGTTATAGGGAATATCATGCAATCTTATCCTGTTGTGCCTATTTTTTCATTGTTATTTGTTATTGTTGGTTTTATTTCTTATTTTATCATTAAAAAATCTAAAATTTACATAGAACAAATTCCAACATTTTCAGAAAAAATAAAAATTACGGCCCTTTACTTTACTTTATTGGCTTTGTCATTGTGGATAATTCCCATTTTATCCAATAAAGAAAATGCACAAAATATATTTGTAAATGAACTACAATCCAATGGGGTTTACAAATTTTATAAAGCATTTAGAAATAGTGAATTGGATTATTTTAAGTTTTATAAAACGATACCAAATGAAGAAGCATTTGCTATTTTAAAAAATCAAATACCTGATATTCAGAAAGATAATACCACTCGTATCCTGCATGATGATGTACCAGAATTGCATAAAAATGTAGTTTTGATTACGATTGAAAGTTTGAGTGCCGACTTTATGAAATGTTATGGAAACGATCAAAACATTACCCCATTTTTAGATAGTTTGGCTACACAAAGCATGCAATTTACCAATTTATATGCTGTTGGAAATCGAACCGTTAGAGGGCTTGAGGCCGTTACGCTTTGTTTTCCACCCACAGCAGGCGAAAGTGTGGTAAAACGCAAAGACAACAAAAATAAATTTGCCACAGGCTTTGTATTCCAATCAAAAGGCTATCAAACTAAGTATTTGTATGGTGGTGATGCTTATTTTGATAATATGAAAGATTTTTTTGAAGGAAATAATTATCAAATTGTTGATAAAAATTCATTGAAGCCAGAGGCCATTACATTTTCAAACGTATGGGGGGTGTGCGATGAGGACATGGCCCATAAAGCCATAGAAGTAATGAATGTGGAAGCCAAAACAGGAAAACCATTCTTTAATCATTGGATGACTGTAAGTAATCACCGCCCTTTTACATATCCAAATGGTAAAATTGATATACCAAGTAACTCCAAATCACGAGAAGGTGGCGTAAAATATACAGATTTTGCATTAAAACAATTTTTTAAAATGGCCCAAAAACAACCGTGGTTTAAACAAACCGTTTTTGTGATTATAGCCGATCATTGTGCTTCGAGTTCTGGTAAAACAGAATTGCCGCTTGATAAATACCGAATTCCAGCCATGATTTACGCACCGGATTTTGTTGCCCCTCAAAATGTCAATATTTTGATGTCCCAAATTGATGTAATGCCAACATTATTTGGTCTTTTACATTTTAATTATAAAAGTAAATTTTATGGACAAGATGTTTTAAAATCCAGTTACAAACCTCGTGCATTTATTGCTACTTATCAAAATTTAGGTTTAATTAAAGACAATAAGCTAACGATAATAGCTCCAAAACAACAAGTTAAACAATACGATTTGCACATGCAATACAACATAAATTTGAGTAACGATTTTCAATTGATGTATGAGCAATTACCAATGACCAAACCCCGTTTGGATTTAGAAAAAGAAACCATTTCATATTATCAAACAGCATCGTTATTGTTGAAAAATAAACAATATGATTCTCATAAATAAATAAAATGATTTGAATCTTACTATATAAAAATTAATTTACATATATAAAATTATGATTAATATTTATATATGTAAATATTTTTTAATCTAATGTTTATCAATTGGTTTCATAAAACTCAATATGATATATCCCAGCAAAAAGAAAACGGCCAATATAAATATAGAATTTCGCATGGATTCGGTTATGGCACCCACTAATCCAAAGATAAAGGTTCCTAAAACAATGGCTAATTTTTCGGTTACATCAAAAAAAGAAAAATAAGTTGTATGGTCTTCTGTATGAGGTAACAGTTTGGAATAAGTAGATCTAGACAAAGATTGAATGGCACCCAAAACCATTCCTATCATGGCACCCAGAGCATAAAATTGTATATTGATATACTTATTTCGGGCATCTAATAAATATGCCGCAAAACATATCAGCCCCCAAATGGCAATTGTCAGTTTTAATGTTTTGATATTACCAATATTTTCTGAAATTCTAGAAAATAAAAAGGCACCAAAAATAGCTACAATTTGTATTAATAAAATAGTGATTATCAACTTGCTAGTATCTATTCCAAGTTCCTTTTTGCCATAAATTCCAGCTAATAAAATAATGGTTTGCACACCAATACTGTATAAGAAAAATGCTATTAAAAACTGTTTTAAAGCAGGATAGTTTTTCAAATTCATTAATATTATTTTCAATTCTCTAATGCCTTTGAAGATAAAATCTTTTTCAGGTTTTTTTTGAAAAACATTGTTTGGCAAATAATAAAAAGTAATTTGAGCAAAGCTAATCCACCAAATTCCAACAGACAAAAAAGAGATGCGAGAGGGTAGGGTAGGGTCTGTAATGCCATACCATTCGGGATGCAAAACCATAGTTAAATTAAAACTCAACAATATAACAGAACCCGTATAACCAAACATAAATCCTTTGGCACTTACTCTATCGTGGTCCTCGGGTGGGGCAATTTCGGGCAAATAGGAGTTATAAAACACAATGCTTCCCCAAAATCCAATACTTGCCAAAATGGTAAATACTATTCCAATCCATACTGTACTTTGTCCTTCAAAAAAATACAAACACATAACAGACAAAGAACCTAAATAACAAAAAAATTGAAGAAATCTTTTTTTGTTCCCAGTATAATCAGCAATACCAGATAGAATAGGTGATAAAAACGCAACAACTAAAAAGGAAAATGATAAACTGTATGAAAGTAAAGTGGTATTGTGAAATGAAATACCACAAAAAAAGACCATTCCATTGTTTTGACTAGTAACAGATTCGTAATATATAGGAAAAACAGCGGTGGCAATTACTAAACTATACACAGAATTGGCCCAATCATAGATGGCCCAGGCGTTAATTAATTTTTTGTCGCCTTTATGTAAATTTTCCATTTTATTTGTATTTATAGGAGTGGGCTAAAATAATAATTTACTCGATATAAATTCAAAAAATAAGTATTTTTGTTTTTTTTAATTAGATTTTAGTAAAAATTTAGGATTTTTCTTCAAAAATACCATCTACAACTTTTTTTAATCCTTTGGCCATCAACCACATAGATATACCGCAGCATAAAATCCCTAATCCAAGAATGAGGTAATGCCAAGGGTTTTGCTTGTTCATTAAGGCATTATAAATCATGAATGGGCCAATAAAAAAAAGCGGCAGTGCCCCAGATAAATATTGTATGCCTTTTGAGAGTAGTTTTTTATTAATGGCCATGATTTTTTTTGAAATATTGAATTGCTTTTCTTACGCTTCCTTGTTGTGCTAATAAAGTGGCAGCAGCAGTATAGGAAAGCGTGGTTTCTTCCATTATCATTTTGGTGCCTCTGTCTATTAACTTGTTGTTTGTCAGTTGCATATCAACCATTTTGTTTCCTACAACCCTGCCCAATCGAATCATACTTGCTGTCGATATCATGTTGAGTACTAGTTTTTGAGCAGTACCCGCTTTCAATCGGGAACTACCCGTTACAAATTCGGGGCCCACAATAACTTCTATTGGAAATTGTGCCACTTGAGACAGCGGACTATTGGCATTGCAAGCAATACTTCCTGTAATAATGTGGTTTTCGTTGCATTTTTTCAAACCTTCAATAACATAAGGTGTTGTGCCAGAAGCAGCAATACCAATGACCACATCATTTTCATTAATTTTGAACAACATTAAATCTTCCCATGCTTGGGTGGTGCTGTCCTCGGCATTTTCTACAGCCTTTCTAATGGCTTTATCGCCACCTGCAATAATACCATGTACCATATCAAAAGGCACTCCAAATGTGGGCGGACACTCCGAAGCATCTACAATACCTAGCCTGCCCGAAGTTCCTGCACCAATATAAAACAACCTGCCCCCGTTTTGCAATTTGTCCACAACTTGATGGATTAATTTTTCGATTTGTGGTAAAGATTGTGCAACGGCCAAAGGCACAGTTTGATCTTCTTTATTCATATTGGCAAGCAAATCCTGAACACTCATTTGTTCTAAATGATTGTATTTTGATGTTTGTTCTGTAATTTTATTGAAATCCATATTGATAATAGATAGGTGTTGTAAAAAATCATTTTTTAGATAAAAAAACCTAAACCAATTCCTAAAATAATCATAGTAATTTTAGCAATGTTAAATTTATGTCCTTCGCTACTTTCAAAAATAATAGTTGATGAAATATGAAATAAAATCCCTATAACTATGGCGGTTAATGGCATTTGTAATTGTTGTAAAAGTAGGATGTAGGCAGATAAAAAAGTACCTAACGGGGTCATGATAGCAAAAACAATCATAAAAATAAAAATAGCCCTTTGATTTAATTGTGCTTGTACAAAAAAAGTTGTCAAAATAATAGCTATTGGCAAATGATGAATGGCAATGCCTATGGCCAAATCTGGCGATTTTTGAATTGGAAATCCTTCTAAAAGGGCATGAATACACAAACTAATAAAGAGCAACCAAGGGATGTTGTCTATCGTTTGATGGCCATGGACATGCCCGTGTTCAGCTCCTTTTGAAAAAAATTCTAAAATGATTTGAAACAATATCCCCATCATAATCCATAAACCTGCGTGGCTTTCGTGTTGCTCATAAACTTCAGGTAGCAAGTGCATTACAGTTATAGAAAGCAAAAAGGAACCAGAAAATGCCAATAACAGTTTAAGGTTTTTCTTGTTTTTTGGTTTCAAAAATAAAGCTACCAAATAGCCAATTATTACTGAAAATAAAGGTAAAATATAATACATTTGCTTTTGGCTTATTTAAAAATCATGATCAGTCTTTGACTTTCGGTTTTATGGTATTTTTTTAGCTTATAATCGCCAAAAATGTCTAATAAATATATTCCTGCTTCTTCCATCATCAATTCAAAATCTGATAAAGTTAATGCAGCTACTTTTTCTACAAAAAAATAAGATTGTCCTTTGTCTTCAAAACGAATTTCTTTATGTATAAATCCTGCTTCAAGATAGCGATGAATGTGAAACGTAATATCGTTCAGAATCTTGGTTTCATGGGCTATCAAATGTTCTACAACATAAGGCACGTTCATAAAATCGATAACCGCAAAACCATATTCGGAAACACTTGATTGTATAGCACGAAGTGTTTTTAAATTATCATTTTTGTTTTCAAAGTAACCAAAGCTTGTAAATAAATTCAATACGGCATCAAATTTTTCTCCAATAGGTTCTCTCATATCGTGTACCCGAAAATGCAATTGATCATTTTCATTATTTTTTGCAATTTGGATACTGTTTTCTGACAAATCAACGCCTAAAACATCAAAACCTAATTGATTCAAATAAACGGCATGGCGGCCTTTGCCACAGGCCAAATCCAACACCTTTGACCCCTCATCCATGTTCAGATATTGGGTTAAATTGTCCATAAAAAAATGAGCTTCTTCATCATTTCGATGTTGGTAAAGAATATGATAATAAGGAGAGTCAAACCACGAGGCAAACCAATCTGGGGCATCCTTTTGCTGCAAGGTATTTGATTTTGATTGTTCAGACATTATTTTAGTTATAATCGATTTATAGCTTGCAAATTTAATGTATTTTTGCACTTGAATTAATTTTTTAGTCTTAAAAAATAATATAAAACAAACAACCTTTTCAAAATGTTGTTTTTAGCAATACAATATGGAAAATTTTAAAATGATTGCCAAAACTTTTTTTGGCTTTGAAGAGATATTGGCAACCGAATTGAAAAATTTAGGTGCTCAAAATGTAGAAGTTGGTGTAAGAATGGTAAGTTTTGTTGGCGATAAAGGTTTTATGTATAAAGCAAATCTTTCTTTGAGAACGGCTTTGAAAATTTTAAAACCCATTTACCACTTTAAGGCCAATAACGAACAAGCATTGTATAAAGGCATTTCGAGTATGAATTGGGCCAAATTTTTACATGCCAATCAAACATTTGTTATTGACACCACGGTACATTCTGAATATTTTAACCATTCAGAATTTGTATCGCAAAAATGTAAAGATGCCATTGTGGATCAGTTTAGAGAACGCACAGGACAACGGCCAAGCATTGACAAATCGTTTCCAGATTTGAGAATTAATATTCATATAGCCAATGATCAAGTGTCGGTGGCCTTGGATACTTCAGGACAATCATTGCACCAAAGGGGCTATCGAACGGCAACCAACATTGCACCAATCAACGAAGTATTGGCTGCGGGTATTTTGTTGTTATCTGGCTGGAACGGACAATCCGATTTTTTAGATCCTATGTGTGGTTCTGGAACATTTTTGGCAGAGGCCGCAATGATTGCTTGCCAAATTCCAGCAAATATTAATAGAAAAGAGTTTGCTTTTGAAAAATGGAAAGATTGGGATAATGATTTATTTGACGAAATTATGGCTAGTTTATTGAAAAAAACTAAAGAATTTAATTATAAAATTGTGGGTTATGACAAAGCTCCAAGTGCAGTATTAAAAGCTAAAGAAAACATAAAGAATGCCAATTTAGACGGATATATTACTGTTGAAAACACCAATTTTTTTGAAACAGAAAAAACAACTAACGCTCCATTACATATTGTATTTAATCCGCCTTATGATGAACGATTGGACATACACATGGAAGAATTTTATAAACAAATAGGCAATACCCTCAAAAAAAATTACCCATCTACGAATGCTTGGTTTATTACAGGAAACCTCGATGCATTAAAACATGTTGGACTAAAACCTTCTCGAAAAATCAAGTTGTTTAATGCCAGTATCGAATCCAGATTGGTTAAATATGAAATGTATTCGGGTAGCAAAAGAACCAAATTTCAGGAACAAAATATTTAAAAAATGACAAAATTACAACTCAAAGCATTTGTTTATCAGTTACTTAGCTTTATTTTATTATTTGGCACGTTTCGTTATGTAGCTTATAACTATTTTCATCAAACGGGAATTTTCATTTCAATTTTGGGCTTTATTTGTGTTACATTATTGGGACCCAAATTTATGGCCACAAAAACCAAAGAAGGCGAAAAATTGTTTATGAAATGGATTTTTTTAAAAGGGCTTCGCGAAATACGCTAATACTATCTTTTAGCACTTAAAAAATAAATCCCCCTAAAAAATAGTTTTATAAAACTAAATTTTAGGGGGATTAAAGTGTTATTTAAAAAAAAGAATTACATCATGCCTGGCATTCCACCGCCCATTGGCATTCCACCAGCAGGAGCGTCTTCTTTAATGTCGATCAATGCACATTCTGTAGTTAAAATCATACCTGCAACAGAGGCAGCATTTTCCAAAGCTACACGAGTTACTTTTTTAGGGTCAATGATTCCTGCTTTTAGCATATCCACATATTCGTCGGTTTTGGCGTTATATCCAAAATCACCTGAGCCTTCGGCAACTTTTGCTACTACTACCGAGCCTTCTAAACCAGCGTTTTCAACAATGGTTCTCAAAGGTGCTTCTACTGCTCGAGATACAATTTGAATACCTGTTGCTTCGTCGGCATTGTCTGCTTTTATATGGCTCAAAACAGCTTTGGCTCTCAACAAGGCAACGCCTCCACCAGCTACAATTCCTTCTTCTACTGCAGCACGTGTGGCATGAAGGGCATCATCTACACGGTCTTTTTTCTCTTTCATTTCTACTTCAGAAGCAGCGCCCACATACAATACTGCCACACCTCCAGCTAATTTAGCCAAACGCTCTTGCAATTTTTCTCGGTCGTAGTCAGAGGTTGTGCTCTCCATTTGACCTCTAATTTGATTCACACGGTTTTTAATGTTATCGGCATCACCAGCACCGCTCACAATGGTGGTGTTGTCTTTGTCTATACTCACTCTTTTTGCAGTTCCCAACATTTCAATGGTGGTATTTTCTAAGGTATAGCCTCTTTCTTCAGAAATGACTGTACCACCTGTTAAAATGGCAATATCTTCTAGCATGGCTTTTCTTCTATCGCCAAAACCAGGGGCTTTTACGGCAGCAATTTTTAAAGCTCCACGCAATTTATTCACTACCAAGGTAGATAATGCTTCGCCATCTACATCTTCTGCAATAATCAATAAAGGTTTTCCTGATTGTGCTACTGGCTCTAATACAGGCAACAATTCTTTTAACGACGATACTTTTTTATCATATAATAAAATATAAGGATTGTCTAGTTCGGCCTCCATTTTTTCTGGATTGGTTACAAAGTATGGCGAAAGGTATCCTCTGTCAAACTGCATCCCTTCGACAACATCTACAAATGTGTCTGTTCCTTTAGCTTCTTCTACCGTAATAACACCTTCTTTACCTACTTTTGAAAAAGCAGTTGCAATTAATTCTCCAATAACTTCGTCGTTATTGGCAGAAATAGATGCAATTTGTTTGATTTTTTCAGAATCGCTACCCACCACTTTTGCTTGACTTTTCAAATCGGCAACAATAGCTTCAACGGCTTTATCAATACCTCTTTTTAAATCCATTGGATTGGCACCCGCAGCAACGTTTTTCAGTCCTTCTTTTACAATGGCTTGTGCTAATACTGTTGCCGTAGTGGTTCCGTCTCCTGCCAAATCATTGGTTTTAGAAGCAACTTCTTTTACCATTTGAGCTCCCATATTCTCTAATGGGTCTTTCAATTCTATCTCCTTGGCCACTGTTACACCATCTTTAGTAACATTTGGGCCACCAAATGATTTTCCTATTATTACATTTCGTCCTTTTGGTCCCAAAGTAACTTTTACTGCATTTGCTAACGCATCAACTCCACGTTTTAATCCGTCACGTGCTTCAATATCAAATTTTATATCTTTTGCCATTTTAATTTTTTGTTTAAGGTTAAATGTTTAAAGTTGTTTTTTTTTCAATAGTCAAAACTTCTTGCCTGAAGTTATAAACTTATATTATTGCTAAAATATCGTCTTCACGCATGATAAGATAATCTTTACCTTCGTGTTTCAATTCTGTTCCTGCATATTTACCATACAAAACAGTGTCGCCCACTTTTACGGTTAGGGGTTGGTCTTTTTTGCCGTTGCCCACAGCTACTACTGTGCCTTTTTGTGGTTTTTCTTTGGCAGTATCTGGAATAAAAATTCCTGACGCAGTTTGTGTTTCGGCAGCAACAGGTTCTATAAGTACTCTGTCTGCTAATGGTTTAATGTTTTGTGTCATCATTTTTATATTTTAAAATTAATATTTGGTTATGTTTCTTTTTTCAAATCAGAAATTGTGCCAAGTTCAAATTACTGACATTTTAGCATAAAAAAATGCCAACTTGTCAAAATTGGCATTTTTAATCATTTTTTAAAATACTATAAGGTAGCATGTGTTGCCACAAAAAAAATATAAAGTAAATCTAATGAAATGCTTTTATTTGTTTTTTTGAATTTAAGCTATTTTTAGGAATTATTTTTTTTCTGTAGCTGGAGCAGGTGCTGCTGGTGCTGCAGGAGTTGTTGGTTTTGGCGCTGCAATTTCTTTTTCATCAATAATTTTTGATGCAGTATCGTTGCCAATAAAACTCAAACTCGACAATAAAATTAAAACGAGCAAAACGGCTCCTAATGTCCAAGTACTTTTATCTAAAAAATCAGTGGTTTTTTGTACTCCACCCAACATTTGTGATCCTCCAATTGACGATGATAATCCGCCACCTTTTGGGTTTTGAACCATAATAACTACGATAAGTAGTAAACAAACAATTGTGATTAAAATTAAAAAAATTGAAAACATAATGATATTTATTAATTGTTATTTTGTTGTAAATTTTTAATATCCAAAATTCGATTTGCAAATAAACTACTTTTTTCTGGATATTTCAAAATTAATATTTCATAAGCTTGAATTGCTTTTAAATATTTTTTCTGTTCAAGGTACACTTTGGCCAACGTTTCGGTCATCAAATGGGTGTTGTTTTCTTCTTTAGGCCTCTGAATATGGGTGATGGCGGTGGTTTTGTCTATTTGAGGTATCTTTGGACTTGTTTCAATAAATTTGTCAATTAAGGCCAATTTTTTTCTTCTAATTGGGTCTAAAGGCACCTCTTTTTGGCTGTTTTCTGGCTTTTCGTCTCGTGTTATGGGCTGAAATTTCGCTAGTTCGAGCCATTCTTGAAACGAATGTTTCTCGTTTTTTGAAAATGGCAACGGTTTTCCAATTTCTAATTTTTCCTCTAAAGGCGACGATAACCCGTTTTTTTCAGAAATGTTGATGGAATCGATTATGGATTGTTCGGCTTTTGAAAATGTAGGATTAACGGTTGTTAAAGGTATGTCGTTTACCACATCGGCATCGGTTTTTTCTGTAATTTCAAAATCGGCTGCGGCTGCAATAATTGGTTCATTGGCTGCTGTTTTTACCTCTTCAAATGCTTGAGGTTGCTCATCTGTTGGTATTGATTTTGTATCTGTTTTTTCTGATAAATTTATTTGCGAAGCTTTTACAAAATCAGAGGCTGTAATAAAATCAAACAACACACTTCTGTCTGTGGTGTGGGCCGCTGTAACTTTAAGAGCAAAATTGTATTTAAAACTATTTTGATTATACAAAGCTTTAAGCCTCAAGGCTCTAGCACTTTGAAGGTAAGGAAAATCGTCTAGTATTTTACCCAATAAATCAATATGCTCTTCGGCAATGGCATCGGGTTGGTTAATCAATGTTGTAAATTCTGTTAAGGTCATTTTTTATTTTTGTAATTGAGCATTACCATTTGGCCAACGATTCGTTAAAAATATCTTGTGTAATTCTTTCAAAAATATCTTCGAGTGCATCATTGAGTTGTTTTCCTGTCAATTGTGCGGTTCCGGCATAATCATGATAAAACGAAAATGATTTTTCAAAATCGTCTTTTTCTTTATTTTTGTTAGAAAATTTTACTTTAACAGTTATGGTTAGTCGGTTTTGTGCCGCCGTTTGATCGGCAGTTGCTGACATCGGACTGATGCGGTATTCTGTAATTTCGCCTTCATACAAGAGTTCACCGCCTGAATTGGTCAAATTCAAATTGGTTTGATCTTGAATTAAATTTTGTAATTTTTGTGTCAATCGTCTATCTATTCCGGGTTCTATAAGCAAGGCATTGTTCTGAAAATTATTTACTTGAAACGTTTTGGCATCGATAGTGCCTGTACCCGTAAAATTGTAAATCCCACAGCTACAAACCAAAAGTGAAACAATAAATAGCATCAATAAGTTTGTTTTTTTCATTTTTTTTAGGTATTTTATAAATCAAATTGTTTGATTTTTCTGTATAAAGTTCTTTCAGAAATGCCCAATTCATCAGCTGCCGCTTTGCGTTTGCCTTTGTTTTTTTCTAATGATTTTTTGATCATTTCGATTTCTTTTTTTTCCAATCTTAATATCTCTTCTTCTTCCTCTACTGTTTCTGCAAATAGATAGTCATCGTCATTGTCTTCAAAATTATTTTCATTATTTTGTGTAGCAATCACTGTGGTTGTAGGCGATGTTTCGTAGCTAATTTCGTTATCCAATTCATTTGAACCATATATTTTTTGAATCAAATTTGAATTGATTTCTTGGGTTTTGCTGCTTCCATTTTTCATCAATTCTAATGTTAATTTTTTCAAATCATTCAAATCACTTTTCATATCAAACAACACTTTATACAAAATATCTCTTTCTGTACTAAAATCGCTATCAGATTTTTTGTTTTTAATTACCGATGGCAAATGGCTGCCCTCTATAGGAAGATAGCTTTGCAAGGTTTGGACCGAAATGTCTCGATGGGTTTCTAGCACAGATATTTGTTCGGCAACATTTCTCAATTGTCTGATGTTGCCACTCCATCTAAATTTTTGAAGCAAATGTATGGCTTGATCTTCTAATTTCAAAGGAGGCATTTTGTATTTATGAGCAAAATCTGCCGAAAATTTTCTAAACAGCAAATGAATATCGTCTTTGCGGTCTCGCAAAGCGGGTAAGGTAATATCTACGGTACTTAATCGATAGTACAAATCTTCTCTAAATTTTCCTTTATCAATAGCTTCAAATAAATTGACATTGGTTGCTGCTACAATTCTCACATTTGTTTTTTGAACCTGCGAAGAACCTACTTTGATAAATTCACCATTTTCCAAAACCCGAAGCAAGCGAACTTGTGTTGTAAGGGGTAACTCGCCCACTTCGTCTAAAAATATAGTACCTCCGTTGGCTACTTCAAAATAACCTTCACGAGTGTTGGTTGCCCCTGTAAAAGCTCCTTTTTCGTGTCCAAAAAGTTCGCTGTCAATTGTTCCTTCAGGTATGGCACCACAATTTACAGCTATATATTTGCCATGTTTTCTATGAGACAAGGCATGTATAATTTTGGGCATGTTTTCTTTGCCTACCCCACTTTCGCCCGTAATCAATACCGAAATATCAGTTGGAGCCACCTGTATCGCTTTTTCAATAGCACGGTTGAGTTTGGGATCGTTGCCTATAATTTCAAACCGTTGTTTAATATTTTGTACTGTTTCCATTTTTTTGTTGAGGCCAAATTATTTTATATAATGGTATTATTTTTAAATGATAAAAAGAGTATTTTTTTATAAATACTTTTAATGAGTAATATAAAAAGTAATGAATTTTGTTATTTCAAACCATTTATTTAATTCCTTTTTTTGCATTAGACCATCTTTTATATGACCAAATAATTTCACTTTGGAAATTTTCACGTCCAAAAATCTTGTCCATCACCACTCTAATATGGTGCGATGCCGTTTTGTCGCAATGAAGAAATACACTTCCTGTATTTTTTAAAACCCTTTTTGATTCTTGTAAAACATTTTCTACAAGAGTTAAATACTCTTCAATAGAATTGTATTTGTCGTCAAATTCATACGTTTTAGAATTGTCTTTATTTGTAAGACTGTGTTTGCGTTGCGTAAAAAAAGGTGGGTCAAAGTAAATCAAGTCCACTTTGTTGTCTCCCATTTCTTTGAGTTTTTCAACACAATTTCCGTGATAGATTTTATTAGTTTCCATTTTCGGGTGTTCTTTCGTTAGCAATTTCTGTTAAAATAGCTTTTAGGTCAACACCTGAATAAGCTTTTAAGTATTCCCAAGCTTCATCACCGCCATAATATGCTCCTTCCACACCTGCATAAAGTGTTTTTAGAGTTTGCTGAATTCTGATTGCTTGTTCTCTTTGTGGGTAATAGAACATAACTCTAATAGGTTTATATCCGTGATTTCGTATTACTTGAACTCTCGTATGTTCTTTTGTAATATAATCTCCGTCAGTAGTAGCGTCTCTCCATTTAACTTCAATTGCGTCATTGGCATTTAGAAAGTCAATTTCAAATGTTTTAGGTCGTTGCCCTATCGTGTTTTCTACTTTAGTTTTTATTCCATCAGGAAATTTATAATTTAAGCATAAAGTTGCTGCTTCTTCAAGAAATGAACCTGCATACTTATAAAGAAATCGTCCTGTGTTTTGATATTGGTCAATCAATTGTCCTTCTTGAAAAGAAATGCCCAAAACACGATAAATAAGATAATGAGAGTTTTCATCTACTTTCATTTCCTCTGTTCTTGCTTCGATTTTTGCTTTCAAGTTTGCAGAATAAACTTCGGCTAGATTCTTTACATTTTGTATTAATTCGTCCATTTTATTTAAATAATATTGTAGTTTCGATTTAAAAATCAGTTGGGAACTACAATTTTTTTATACTCTTAAAGTTTGATTGTCTTTATTCATATCACTATAACCAACAGCATTCCCAATTAAAGTACCGCTAGTGCAATGGGTAATTTTTACATTTACAAATTCACCAATTTGATACTTTTCTTTAGGAAAAACAACCATAATACTTTGTGAATTTCTTCCAGACCAATCATTTTCAGACTTTTTAGATGTTTTTTCTATTAAAACTTCAACGGTTTGACCTAAAAATTCTTGGGTCCTAAAGCCGCTATGAATGCGTTGCAAATCTACTATTTCTTGCAACCTTCTTAATTTTACTGTTTCTGGCACATCATCTTCCATTTTTCGCCCTGCCAAGGTACCTGGTCTTTCAGAGTAGGCATACATATAACCAAAACTGTATTTGACACTTTCCATCAAATGCAATGTATCTTGATGGTCTGCTTCGGTTTCTGTTGGAAAACCGGCTATTAAATCTTGAGTTACAGCACAATTTGGAATAATTTGTTCTATTTTTCTTATTAAACCGATATATTCTTCTCTGGTGTGTAGTCGGTTCATGGCTTTCAATATCCTATTGCTTCCAGATTGCACAGGCAAATGGATGTGTTTACAAATATTATCATATTTGGCAATTACATGCAACACATTATCGTGCATATCTTGTGGGTTTGATGTAGAAAATCGGATTCTCAATTTAGGAAAAGTAGTAGCTACCATCTCTAAAAGTTGGTCAAATCCAACGGCAGTTGCTTTTTGCATGTCTGAAGCATTAACAAAATCTTTCTTTAAACCACCACCATACCATAAATAACTATCTACGTTTTGGCCAAGTAATGTAATTTCTTTATAATTTTTGTTTTGCAAATCTAAAATTTCATTCAAAATACTTTGTGGGTCTCGGCTGCGTTCTCGACCTCTTGTAAATGGCACTACGCAAAACGTACACATATTATCGCAACCTCTTGTAATGGAAACAAATGCAGTAACGCCGTTGCTCATCAACCTTACAGGCGAAATGTCGCCATAAGTTTCTTCTTTAGATAATATTACATTAATGGCCTCTCTACCACTTTCAACTTCTTTCAACAAGTTGGGCAAATCTTTATAAGCATCTGGACCAACAACCAAATCAACAATTTTTTCTTCTTCCAAAAATTGATTTTTCAATCGTTCGGCCATACAACCCAAAACACCCACTTTCATTTGACTGTTTTTTCGTTTAACAGCATTGTATTTTTCTAATCTTTTTCGGATAGTTTGCTCTGCTTTATCTCTTATAGAACAAGTATTAACCAATACAAGATCCGCTTCTTCTAATTCTGAAGTGGTGTTATATCCATTTTCCAATAAAATTGAAGCTACAATTTCACTGTCAGCAAAATTCATTGCACAACCATAACTTTCTATATATAATTTTTTCAAATTACCTTCTTTGTTATTGATTATCAAGCTATTACCTTGTACTTTTTCGTCAATTTCTTTTTCCATAAAAGTTTTAAAATAAATTTTATTCTGAATAGGTTTTGCAAAGATAGTGCAATTTTGCTAAAATATGACAACTTGGCAGTTGTTTTTTAACTTAAAATTAGTATTATTGCAAAAAAAATCAAGCTTTAATTTTGTTTTAATGTTTGATTTCAAATATTATGAAACCGAAAATACCCCGTTACTTCATTTTTGTTTAAATTGTAACTTTGACCAAAATTTTAATGTAACCCGTATGTTTTCGTTTTTTTTGAATATTGCAAATGAAGTATATGATCAACTAAATATTTTAAATTATTATGAATTTTAATGAAATTAAACAAAAAATAAATCAATCAGAAGGTATATCTTTTGGCTATATTTTTGGCGAAACTTTAGAATTTTTTCAAGCCACTTGGGTACAAGGATTGCTATGTATGGTATTTTTAATTATTGCGGTTTTTGCCATAGAAATGCTTGTTATGTTCCCCATTTCATTCTTTTTTGGAGTCATGCAGTTTACAAGTCCAAACGATTTTTCGGATATCTCTCTTTTAACTATTCTTTTGATGGTTTTTGTGGCGGTTACCTTTTTTTCATTAATCATGACCATAAGCACCAGCCTAATCGGGGGCTTATTTATCATTTATAAAAAAATAGATCACGACGAACAACATTCGACCAACGATTTTTTTTATTTGATGAAAAAACAAAATTTTGCCAAAACATTTCAAATAGGTTTGGCTCAAGTTGTTTTGATGTTGGCTTTTTATTTAATGTGTTGTTTGCCAATAATTTATGCCGTTGTTCCTATTAGTTATATAGTGGTTGTATATGCCTTCAACCCTGATTTAACTATAACTGAAATCGTAAAATTGTCATTTGCAATTGGAAATAAAAACTGGATTGAAAAATTTTTATTACGCATGGTGCTTGGGATATTAGCCACAATATTAGGCTTGCTGTTATGTGGCGTTGGTCTTCTTGCTACATTTAGTATTGCCATTATTCCGCAATATTTAATTTACAAACAAATGATTGGTTTTGAAGACACTTCTGAAATTGATCTCATTGGAACTGATGATTCAAATTGAATTTAAAAAATGAATTTGAAAATTAATATATAAAAAATAATTACTTTTGTCCCCAAAAAAAAAATAAAACTCCGATGGCAAAGAATTTAGTTATAGTTGAGTCTCCTGCAAAAGCCAAAACAATTGAAAAGTTTTTAGGAGCAGATTTTCAAGTAGAATCCAGTTATGGACACATAGCCGATTTGCCTTCAAAAGAAATTGGCGTAGATGTAGAAGATGGATTCAAGCCCCGATACGAAGTATCTGCAGACAAACGTGCCTTGGTAGCAAAACTAAAAGCCCTTTCAAAAAAAGCAGAAATGGTATGGTTAGCATCCGATGAGGACCGAGAGGGAGAGGCTATTTCGTGGCACTTGGCCGAAGAATTAAAGTTAGACAAAAAGAAAACTAAGCGAATTGTTTTTCATGAAATTACAAAAAATGCCATTTTAAAAGCCATCGATAACCCACGAGAAATAGATTATAATCTTGTAAATGCCCAACAAGCCCGTAGGGTTTTGGACAGGTTAGTGGGCTATGAATTGTCGCCAGTGTTATGGCGAAAAATAAAAGGTGGCCTTTCTGCAGGAAGGGTACAGTCTGTTTCTGTTCGTTTGATAGTAGAACGGGAACGTGAAATTCAAAACTTTGTAGCAGTAGCCTCATATTCAATTGTTGCCGAGTTTGTCAACCAAGCAGGGAAATCATTTAAAGCAAAATTGCCTAAAAACTTTGCAACTCAAAAAGAAGCCGAGGATTTCCTGAATCAAAACAGCAATTCTAATTATACAATTGCCGATATTGAAACCAAACCAATTAAAAAATCGCCGGCGGCACCTTTCACAACTTCGACCTTGCAACAAGAGGCCGCTCGAAAATTGTATTTGCCAGTAGGCATCACGATGCAGTTAGCCCAACGCTTGTATGAAGCGGGTTTGATTACGTATATGAGAACTGATAGTGTAAACTTGTCTCAAGAAGCCATGAATGCAGCACAAGCCGAAATCATCAAGTCGTATGGTAAAGATTTTTCTAAACCAAGGGTGTTTGCCAACAAAAGCAAAGGAGTACAAGAGGCTCACGAAGCCATAAGACCCACAGATATGTCCAGACATACGGTGGCTATAGACAGAGATCAAGCCCGTTTATATGACTTAATTTGGAAACGAACTTTGGCTTCGCAAATGAGCGATGCCCAGCTAGAACGAACAAACGTAAAAATAATTGCAGATAATCATAAAGAATATTTTACAGCTTCGGGCGAAGTACTACTTTTTGAAGGATTTTTAAAAGTTTATTTAGAAGGAAATGACGACGACGAAGAAGAGCAAGAAGGGATGTTGCCTGCGTTGAGAGTTAACGAAAGTTTGAACAATCAATACATTACTGCAACAGAAAGATACACCCGTCCGGCAGCACGATATACAGAGGCATCTTTGGTAAAAAAGTTAGAAGAATTGGGTATTGGAAGACCATCCACCTATGCACCAACTATTTCTACAATTATCAATAGAAATTATGTCGAAAAAGGAAACTTGGAAGGACAAGAGCGTATTTATAATCAAATGACTTTGAAAGCGGGTAAAATTAGCGCTAAAATATTGAAAGAAAATACGGGTTCTGATAAAGGAAAATTAGTACCAACAGACATAGGTACAATAGTTACCGATTTTTTAGTTAAAAATTTTGGAAACATTTTAGATTACCATTTTACGGCCAAAGTAGAACAAGATTTTGATGAAATAGCAGAAGGCAATATCGAATGGGCTAAAATGATGAAAGATTTTTATGATAAATTTCATCCAAATGTTAAAGATGTTGAAGCAAATGCAGATAGAGAATCGGGCGAAAGAGTTTTAGGTATTCATCCAGAATCGGGAAAACCCATTTCGGTACGATTAGGAAAATTTGGACCAATGGCTCAAATAGGACATGCAGATGATGAAGATAAAAAATTTGCCAGTTTGAATAAAGATCAAAATATTGGCAATATTACTTTAGAAGAAGCTTTGAATTTATTCCTATTACCAAAAATTTTAGGAAATTACAAAGACGAAGAAATAGAAGTTAGCAACGGTAGATATGGCCCTTATGTACGTCATGGTGCAGCCTTTATATCCCTGCCAAGAGGCGAAAACCCATTAGATGTAACCTTTGAAAGAGCCAAAGCACTCATAGACGAAAAAGCTTTGGCCGATGCTCCTATTGCAACTTACAAAGGCGAAAATGTACAAAAAGGAACAGGAAGATTTGGCCCATTCATCAAATGGAATGGCATTTTTATTAATGTAAGTAAAAAATACGATTTTGACAGATTATCTCAAGCCGATGTCGAAGCATTGATTGAAGATAAATTGCAAAAAAATATTGATAAAGTAATACACCATTGGGAGTCTGAAGGTATTTTAGTCGAAAAAGCCCGTTGGGGTCGATCGGTTATAACAAAAGGTAAAATAAAAATTGAATTAAGCAAAGATATTGATGCTAGTAAATTGACTTTATTGCAAGTGCAAGAGATGATTGCCGCCAAAACACCCGTAAAAAAAACACCCGTAAAAAAAGCACCAGCAAAAAAATCAACAACAACTAAAGCAACCACCACAAAAAAAACGGTATCCAAAAAGAAATAAAACATGCAATTTGAATTTTTAACCCCAATAGAAATAGAAGTACAAACATTCATCAAACAATTGTCTCCTAATCATTTGGGTAGTAAAGTTTCTATACACACACCAAATGCAGTTCCAAATTTAGACGATGTAAAAATTGCTATCATTGGTGTTTTGGATGGAAGAGGAGCCCATCAAGAAATTCACTATCATGATTTAATAAACATTAGAAAATCATTTTATAGTTTGTTTCCTGGCAATTGGGATGTTTTAATGGCCGATTTGGGCAATATCAAAAAAGGAAATACTTTAGCAGATACTTATTTTGCATTAGAAAAAGTAATAGAAAATTTGTTAAAGAAAAAAATTATTCCTATTATAATTGGAGGTACGCAGGATTTAACCTATCCCATGTATAGGGCGTTTGACAATTTAGACCAAATGGTAAATTTGGTTTGTATCGACTCAAAGTTTGATTTTGGTAGCAACCAAAACCATATAACTTACGATAGCTATTTATCAAAAATCATCATCAACGAGCCACATAATTTATTTAACTTTAGCAACATAGGGTATCAATCTTATTACAACCCTCAAGAAGATGTTGATTTGATAGAGAAAATGTATTTTGAAGCTTATAGACTAGGCGAGGTGTCAAATAATTTAACAATTGCAGAACCTGTTTTGAGAGATGCTGATGTGGTTAGTATTGATATGAATGTTGTAAAATCATCAGATTCTGGCAACCTAAATGAATTTATTCCTAATGGTTTAGATGGCAAACAAATTTGTGGATTAACACGATATGCAGGAATTAGTGATAAAGTATGTATATTAGGAATTTTCAACCATCAAAATTTTATATCAGAGTCCCATTTAATAGCACAAATGATGTGGTATTTTATAGAAGGCATCAATTATAGGTCAAATGATTATCCTTATGGTTCCAAAAATCACTATACAAAATACATTGTTCCAATAGACAGTGAAACAATTGTATTTTATAAAAGTAACAAATCAGAAAGATGGTGGATTGAAATCCCTTTTTTTTCAGATCAACACAATAAACTCAAAAAACATACGTTATTACCATGTTCGTATGAAGAATATATTCAAGCAACTAATCAAGAGATTCCCGAAAGATGGTGGAAAACGCAAAGGAAAAATGTATTTTGATGTGAATAAATAAGAAAAAAGCATAAAAAAATAAAAATTTTTTATAAAAATTAAATAAATTTGGATTTGAAATAATTTTTTATTACTTTTGCTTATCAAGATAAGTGTGAAAGAATCGTTTATTATTGACGTAATGTGCAATTAAGAATTAAATTATAGATTATATTAACAACCTCAATTATATGAAGAAATTCGTAGCATTTTCAGTTATTTTAGCAACTTTAGCGAGTTGTAGTTCCGGCGATAAAGGAGAGCTAGTAGGAGTAAAGGGTAAAAAATGGAATCCAGAAAAGCCTTATGGAATGACATTAGTACCAGGTGGCGCCTTTATTATGGGTAAATCTGATGACGATTTAGCAAACGTACAAGATGCTCCCACCAAAACGGTTACTGTAAGATCGTTTTATATGGACGAAACTGAAATAACAAATAGTGAATACCGCCAGTTTGTGGAATGGGTAAAAGATTCAACTATCAGAACAAGATTAGCCATCTTAGCAGACGAAGTGGGTTCAAAACCAGGAAAAGGCAGTAAAAATAAAGGAAGTATTGGTGATTTTGCATTTAATGATGTAGATCCAGCAAAACAAACACCGTACGATAAATATATGTACGAAAATTATTATAGTGTTGGTACAGATGAAGATCCTTATGCGGGTAGAAAATTAAATAGAAAAATAAAGCTTATTACCGATCCAAAAAAATACCCAGATGAATATTATTCTGAAGTAATGGATAGTATGTATGTGCCTGTTTCTGAGTCATATAATGGTTTAAGAACCATTGATGTTAAGAAATTGAAATTTAGATATTCTTGGATGGATATTCTAGCAGCCGCAAAAGCCAAAGTAGGAAAAAGAAGTAAATTTATTAAAACTGAAAAAGAAGAAATTTACCCAGACACTACAGTTTGGATTAAAGATTTTACCTATTCCTATAATGAACCAATGCACAATGATTATTTTTGGCATCAAGCATATAGTGATTATCCAGTTGTAGGAGTAAATTGGAAACAAGCTAAAGCTTTTTGTGCTTGGAGAACGTTGTTGAAAAATATATATATTAAGTCTTTGAAAAAACACCAAGATAACGTGAACTCTTTTAGATTACCAACAGAAGCAGAGTGGGAATATGCTGCAAGAGGTGGTTTACAATCTGCTACTTTTCCATGGGGTGGTCCTTATACCAAAAACGATAGAGGTTGTTTTATGGCCAATTTTAAGCCAGATCGTGGGGATTATGCAGCAGACCAGGCCTTATATACAGTAGAAGCAAAGTCGTATGAACCAAATGGATATAATTTGTATAATATGGCTGGAAACGTGGCAGAATGGACAGACTCTGCTTATGATGCAACTGCTTACGAATTTGTATCTACAATGAACCCTAACGTTTCTGATGTAAAAAACATGAGAAAAGTTGTAAGAGGAGGTTCATGGAAAGACGTTTCTTATATGATTCAAGTGGCTACTCGTGATAATGAATATGCAGATACATCAAGAAGTTATATTGGATTCAGAACAGTACAAGATTATATGGGTACACAAACTACAAGAAAAACCAAGAAATAATTAACTAAAACCAAAATAAATTAAAATTAACATTAAAAAAAAAAGTTATGGCATTGATTAATAAAAAAGTAATGAACTTTACTTACGGAATGGGGGCTGCAGTAGTAATTATTGGAGCGTTGTTTAAGATAGAACACCTACCAGGTGCAAGTTTATTACTTAAAATTGGACTTATTACTGAAGCGTTTATTTTTGCATTATCAGCATTTGAACCTGCTGAAAAAGAATTAGATTGGTCTTTAGTATATCCAGAATTAGCTGGTGGAGAAGCTAAAAAGAAAGATGTTAAAAAACAAGAAACACCAACTGAAGCTCAAGGTTTGCTTTCACAAAAATTAGATTCTTTATTGAAAGATGCAAAAATTGATGGTGAATTGATGGCAAGTTTAGGAAACAGCATCAAAAACTTTGAATCTGCTGCAAAAGGAATTGCTCCAACTGTTGATTCGATTGCCTCAACTAAAAAATACAGCGAAGAGTTAACATTGGCTGCGTCTCAAATGGAGTCTTTAAATAGTTTATACAAATTACAATTACAAAGTGCTGAGAAAAATGCTCAAATAAACGAAGAGGTTGCAGCAAATAATTTGAAATTGAAAGATCAAATGCAATCTTTAACTTCAAATTTAACTTCTTTGAATAATGTTTATGGCGGAATGCTTTCTGCAATGAGTAACAAATAATAATTAGTTTCAGACTAATAAATCAATTATTAATAAACTAATTAAGAAAAATGGCAGGAGGAAAATTAACCCCTAGACAGAAGATGATTAACTTGATGTATTTAGTTTTCATCGCAATGTTGGCATTAAATATGTCAAAAGAAGTGTTATCGGCTTTTGGACTTATGAATGAAAAATTTGATAGTGCAAATAAAGTTGCCATGTCAAGTAACGAACAATTGTTATCAACTTTGAATCAAAAAGGTTCAGAAAATGCAGGTGAATTTGGTAAAGCCAAAGAAATTGCAGGTAAAGTTGCTCAAATATCTAAAGATTTTTATGCTTATGTAGAAACGCTGAAAGCAGATGCTACAAATGGTATTGAACTAGATAAAGAAACTGGAAAATTACCTTATGAAGCCATGGATAAAGGGCCTCATATCGACGAAACTTGGTTTTCGGGTGATAATTATTCAGCAAAAGGAAATGAAATTGTGGCTAAAATTAATGGGTATGTTACTGCATTGAAAGCTGCAACTGCTGGTCAAGCTAATTTATCAGGTGTAATTAAAGAAGTGGAATCAAAATTCAACACGGCAGATGTAAAGGATAAAGAAGGTATTACTAAAAAGTATTTGTCTTATCATTTTGAACATTTTCCAGCAATTGCTTCTTTAACTAAATTAACTGCTTGGCAAAATGATATTAAAAAAACAGAAACAGATATTTACAATACTTTATTAGGAAAAGCTGCTCAAGATGCTGCATCATATACTAATTTTAAAGGTTTCGTTGTATTAGAAAAAAATGCTTATTTTCAAGGTGAATCTGTAAAAGGTACTGTGGTATTAGGAAAATATGATCCAAATACAAAACCAACTAGTTTTACTGGACCAGGTAGATTAGAAAATGGTCAAGCAGTGATTTCTGAAACAGCTGGTTCTATTGGAGAAAGAACATTAAAAGGACAATTTACATTTGTTGAAAATGGAAAAACAATACCTGTACCATTTGAAGGAAATTATGTTGTTGTACCTAGACCTAATTCTGCAACTATTTCTGCAGATAAAATGAACGTAGTATATAGAGGTGTTGTAAACCCCATGACCATTTCGTTTGCTGGAGTGGCAGACAATAGTGTAAATGCAAGCGCACCTGGTTTGTCAAAAGTTGGAAATGGCAAATACACCATGTCGCCAGGATCTGGAACAGAGGTTACTATTAATGTTACTGCAAAATTACCTGGAACTAGCGGAACTGTATCTGATAAAAAAGTATTTAGAGTAAAAAATATACCAAGACCTGTTGGAGCAATTGGTGGTACAGATGGTATTGTTAAAGGTGCAAAATCACGTTTAGAAGTATCTCAAGTATCTGCAAAATTACCTGATTTTGATTTTGATGTAAATCTACAAGTTGTTGGTTTTACATTTAAAGCAACAGGTCAGGCTGCTGTAATTGTATCAGGAGATAGAGTAAATGCACAATGTAAAGCTGCTATGGCAAAATCAACAAGAGGCGATCAAATAACGATTTCTGATATCAAAGTGAAAGTTGCAGGTTCTCCAATTATGTTGCCAACAACAGCTCCAGTAATTTACGAAATACAATAATAATTTACGTTTTACGTTTATCTTAAATAGTCAAAAAATTAATAAAGATGAAAATTAAATCTCTTTTAGTGGTGGTTTCTTTGTTAGCAGGAACAGTAGTTTCTAATGCGCAATCTAATTTGCTTAATGCAAAAACACCTAGTCAAATTGGAAAAAAAACACCAGCCCAGCTGATTTCAGATAACGACAAACCGTTACCTTATGGCTATGTGCATGATAAAGATGTTTTGATGGGTAAGATTACATGGGAAATTATTGATTTGGATGAAAGAGTTAATTTTCCTTTATATTATCCAATTGATACGACCAATATTGGTAAAGATAGAAGATCACTTTTTGATGTTTTGATTAAAAACATTAAAAATGGTAAGATTACAGAAGTTTATGCAGATGATTATTTCAATACTAAAAAAAGTTTGAAAGATATGCAATCTACTTTTAAGTTTAGAGACACCACTGATGCGGGTAAAGAAGAAATAAACAATCATTACGATGATTATTTTCCAAAACCAATACCAGCTGTTGTTAAGAAAAACAAAAAAGGTAAGATAATTTCTGAAACACCAGCTTCTACACCTGTTGCAAAAGTTTTAGATCCGCAATATATCAACGAAAGAGAATTAACAGCTATTGATTTGGTAGGTTACAGAATTAAAGGTTTTTGGTATTTTGACAAACGTCAAAGCGAATTAAAATACCGATTGTTGGCTATATGTCCTATTGCTCCTGAAGCTCGTGACATAGGTAAAGATAATCCTGATACGATTGACTTGTTTTGGATTTATTTTCCATCAATTAGAGATGTGTTGCATGATGCTTTAGCTTTTAACGATAAGAATACAGCAATGCCTTTTTCTTATGATCACTTACTCAATTCAAGAAGATTTAATGCTTTGATTTACAAAGAGGAAAATGTTTTTGGCGATAGAGAAATTAAAGATTACATGAAAGATAATGCACAAAAACAATTATTAGAATCAAATCGTGTAAAAGAAAAAATACGTGATTTTGAATCTGATATGTGGAATTATTAAAAAAAATATTTATAAATTATAAAAACTCTTACTTTTAGTAAGAGTTTTTTGTTATTAAACATGTATTTTGATACTAGACTATATCATTGTAGGTAGTGGTTTGGCAGGGATTAGTTTTTCTGAAATTGCACTACAGCACCAAAAAAATATAATTGTTTTTGATGATCATTCACACCAAGCTTCATTAGTGGCTGGGGGTATGTATAATCCTGTTGTACTCAAACGTTTTACAGCTGTTTGGAATGCAAAAGAACAATTAGACTTCGCCCATGATTTTTATAAAGAAATTGAACAAAAATTGAATGTGTCATTTGATTATAAAATTCCCGTTTATAGAAAATTTTTTTCCATTGAAGAACAAAACAATTGGTTTGTTGCAGCAGATAAACCTCTTTTAGTACCTTTTTTAAATCCTGTAATTCAATTTGATCAAATCAAAAATATTGAAGCTCCTTTTGGTTATGGTTGTGTAAATGGTACTGGTTTTTTAGATACACAAAGTTTGTTGCATACATATCACCGTTATCTTGAAATAGAGTCTAAAATTGTGTATGAAAAATTTGATTACTCGCAACTTCAATTTCATGATGAATTTATATCATATAAAACACTTAAAGCCAAAAATATCGTTTTTGCAGATGGTTTTGGATTACATCAAAATCCATATTTTAATGATTTGCCTTTAGATGGCACAAAGGGAGAGTTATTAATTATTAAATCATCTGAATTGGACTTAAAAGTTATTGTCAATACGAGTATTTTTATTATGCCATTAGGAGCTGACTTATTTAAAGTAGGTGCTACTTATCATTGGTCAGATAAAACCAATATTCCTACAGAAGCAGCTAAAATAGAATTAATAGATAAATTGAAAGACATTTTAAATTGTTCTTTTGAAATTGTGTCGCATTTTGCAGGGGTCAGGCCAACGGTTAAAGACCGCCGCCCTTTAGTTGGTACACATCCATTGCATAAACAATTGCATCTATTAAATGGTTTAGGTACTAGGGGGGTTATGTTAGCACCCTATTTAGCAAAGCATTTATTTTTGCATATAGAAAAAAATATAGAAATGGATAAAGAAATAGATATTAAACGATTTTATATATAGATTATTATTAACTTTGTTTTTTTTATTTAAGATTATGTGTCAGAATATTGGTTTTATTTCTTTGGTTTTTTCTGAAAAACAGTTAGATCATTTGGTCACACGAAAGTTAGTTGGCAGACCTTTGTTTTCTTGGACACTCGGTACGGCTATTTTTTCAAAGTTAGACCAAATAGTTGTTCTTGTTTCTAATGATAGTTTTAAAGTAACTCTTGAAAAAGAATACCATTGGGCATCCAATGTATCTTTTATAAACATACAAAAAAATCAATTTATTAGTAACGAAGTTAATATAAGTGCTATTTTAGTTGATAATAATTTTCCTTTTCAAAACGTAATTTGTATAAATCCGTTTGGAGTAATCATTGAAAGTATTGATTTAAATAATTGTATTGATACATTAACTAAAAATGAATGTAAAGATGTATATTCTATTCATGGTTTTACAAATCAGGAATGTACTTTGAACAACCAATTTACACCAAAACATATAGATAATTTTAAAATAATAAATATATTTTATGCTTTTTCAAATGACATTTCGAGGAATGTTACTGGTTTTGTTCCACTTTCTGATAATAAAATAGACACTATTAATTATGATAATTTCACTATAATAGAATTAAAATTAATTGAAAAATTAAAAAATAAAAAGCATTGTGCCAAAATTTCGCACTTGGTTTTAGATGTTGATGGAGTATTTACTGATGGTTGTGTGTATTATGATGCACATGGAGAATTAGCCAAAAAGTTTGATATGCGAGATGGTATGGGGCTTGAAATAGTAAGACAGTTTGATGTAGAAATTGTTGTAATAACATCGGAAAATTCTGCTTTAGTAGCTAAAAGAATGGAAAAATTACAAATAAAACATGTGTTTTTAGGCGTGAAAGATAAGTTTTCATTTTTGAATCGCTTTGTTATCGATCAACAAATATGTTTTTCAAATGTAGCTTATATGGGAGATGATGTAAATGATTTGGCAAATTTATGTAGGGTAGGTTGGTCTTTTTCACCACAAAACGCAACCGATGTTGTAAAAAATCATGTAGATATTGTTTTGAAAAATGATTCTGGCAATGGTGCAATTCGTGAATTAACGTCATTTATTATAAAGTATAATCAAAGAATTTTTTAGTATATGTATTTCAATTCATTTGCATTTTGCTTTTTTTTAATTACTGTATTTATACTACATTGGTTTGTTTTTAATAAATCTAAGACAAATCAAAATTTATTATTGATTCTTGTAAGTTATTTTTTTTATTCCTTTTGGAATTGGCATTTTTTATTTTTATTAGTATTTTCTACTTTATTGGATTTTTATAGTGCTATACAAATTGAAAATGCTTCGAATGTAAAAATTAAAAAATTTTGGTTCTGGTCTAGTATTGGTATTAATCTTGGTTTTTTAGGTGTATTTAAATACTATAATTTTTTTGTTGCTTCCTTTACGGAAATGTTGTTGCATTTTGGATTCAAATGCAACCCTTTACTATTAGATATTATGCTTCCCGTAGGGATTTCATTTTACACTTTTCATGGTTTATCTTATGTTATTGATATTTATAAAGGACGTATAAAAGCAGAGAAAAATTTTATAGATTATTCTATTTTTGTCTGTTATTTTCCCTTGCTTGTTGCTGGACCTATCGAAAGGGCTACACATTTACTCCCTCAAGTTAAATTCAAGCGTGAGTTTGATTACCAATTAGCAAAAGAAGGGGTATATCAAATTGTGTGGGGATTTGTCAAAAAAGTTGTGATTGCGGATAGTTGTGCAACTTATGCCAATGCTATATTTGATCATTATGAACAAATGAATAGCTTGAGTTTAATATTAGGTGCTGTTTATTTTTCATTTCAAATATATGGTGATTTTTCAGGTTATTCTGATATAGCCCTTGGGGTTTCTAAATTATTTGGCATACGACTTTTGAAAAATTTCGATTTTCCATATTTTTCACGGGACATAGCCGAGTTTTGGAGGCGTTGGCATATGTCGCTTTCTTCATGGTTTAGGGACTATTTATACATTCCATTGGGTGGTAGTGTTGGCGGAAAATGGATGCAAATTAAAAATACATTTATAATTTTTCTTGTAAGTGGTTTTTGGCATGGAGCCAATTGGACTTTTATTTTTTGGGGTGGTTTAAATGCTTTGTATTTTTTACCATTATTGTTATTGCAAAAAAATCGTAAGAATATTGGTGAAATTACTATCACTAATTTTCAAAACGGTTTCCATACTATTTCAAACATCTTTATAACATTTATATTAACCTCATTTGCTTGGATTTTTTTTAGAGCTCAGAGTTTGCATCAAGCCTTTGGATATATTGAAAGGATGTTTACCAATCATCATTTTTCTATACAGTTTTTGAAAAATCAACGTCAAAATCATGAAATCTTAATATTAATTATTGCTTTTATTATGGTAGAGTGGTTTAATAAATATAAAATTGAACCTATTTCTGGAAAATATGAACAATTAAAATTGGTTTTGTTTTTAGTGGCTATCATTATGTTTGGAGTGTTTACGGATTATAAAAATTTTATATATTTTCAGTTTTAATGACAACTTTTTTTAAATTAATTTTAAAGATTATCATAATCATTTTTCTAGCAGGTATTGTGTTAGATCTTGTATATTCAAAAGTATTGAGTACTTCAAAATATAGAAATAAAATTGAGTTTGTAATGAATTCAAAAAAATTGAATTATGATGTAATTATTTTAGGTTCGTCAAGAGCAAATAACCATTTTGTTGCAGAAATGTTTGAACATAAAGGGCTAAAAACATTTAATTATGGCATTAGTGCTTCTCATTTATTTGAAGCAGATTTGTTGTTAAAATTGATGGAAGAGCGTCAATTTAAGATTAAAACTATAATTATTGAAGTCGATTTGAATCTTGCCAATGAACATAGAGACGAAGGTATTTCCTCACGATTTATGCCATTTTTACATCAATCTACTTTAATTAAAAAACATTATGAAAATGAATCTGATTTTAAGGCTCTTTATTATATACCTTTTTACAGGTACATCAAATTTGATAATAAAATTGGTTTTAGAGAAACATATAATTCAGCAATTAAAGATTCTACAGTATATTTAGCTCATAACGGATACTATCCTTTATATAATTCTAAAAAAGGAAATATGAAGAATAATTACACAAAATTGAATCCATTGAAAAATAAATATTATGAAGACATCAAAAAAATTTGTAAGCGAAATGGCATTCAATTAATATCTGTAATGACACCAATCTGCTCAAATGTAAAAGGAATTGATTATTTGGATAAAGTGCAAAAACTATATCCTGAAATTCATAATTATGAAAATGTGGTTACAGATGATAACTTGTTTTCGTCCTGCGGACATTTGAATGACGAAGGAGCTAGAATTTTTACATCTAGAATTATACATGACTTTTTTAATAAATCAAGTAATTGATTATGAATATGTTAATTGTTACCCACGCTAAACATCGATACCATGATGAATTAATATATTCGTATGGACCTTATGTTCGAGAAATGAATATTTGGGGTAATTATTGTAGTTCCTTTACTATAATTGCACCAAAAAGTAGCCAGGTTATTTCGGCTATAGATTTGCCTTATGCAATGAATAACATAAATTATTCTGAAGTTGCCTCTTTTGATTTTCTTACAATTAAGTCACGTGTACAAGCTGTTTTTAGAATACCTATAATCATGTTTACTTTATATAAGGCCATGAAATCTACCGATCATATACATTTAAGATGTCCAGGAAACATGGGCTTGTTAGGATGTATTGTGCAAGTATTTTTTCCAAAAAAAATAAAAACAGCCAAATATGCTGGAAATTGGGATTCTAATTCCAAGCAACCTTTGAGTTATAGACTTCAAAAATTGATATTAAATAATACATTTTTGACTAAAAACATGACTGTTTTGGTTTATGGTGAGTGGCCCAAAGTTTCAAAAAATATAAAATCTTTTTTTACGGCAACTTATTTCGACAAAGATAAGTTAGCTGTTGCACCAAAGAATTTGACAAATACCATACAATTCATTTTTGTGGGTACATTATCAATAGGAAAAAAGCCAATTTATGCTATTCAGTTAGTAGAAAAATTATATAAAATTGGATACAATGTGCAATTAAATTTGTATGGTGAAGGGGCTGAACGCCATAACTTAGCACAATATATAAAAAATGAATCGCTAAATTCATATATCCGATTAAATGGGAATCAATCATTAGAAGTGATAAAAAAAGCGTATCAAGAAAGTCATTTTTTAGTGCTACCTTCGCAAAGTGAAGGGTGGCCAAAAGCAGTTGCTGAAGCTATGTTTTGGGGATGTGTTCCTATATCGACACCCGTTTCATGTGTGCCAAATATGTTGCAAGACGGTGCAAGAGGTATTTTATTGCAAGAAGATTTAGATGTTGATACCAATAAAATAAGGTTACTCATAGATGACGAAATTTTATATCAAACGACTTCTAATGCTGCAATGACCTGGTCTCGTCTTTATACTTTGGATTATTTTGAAAATGAAATAAAAAATATCTTACAATAAAATGAATAATAACCAATTAAGAATTGTACAATTGATAGACAGCTTAGATGCAGGAGGAGCAGAACGCATGGCCGTAAACTATGCAGATGTTTTGATGTCTGAAATTGCTTTTTCAGGTCTTGTTGTTACTCGAAAAGAAGGTTTGTTAAAATCGCAGCTAAAAAGTGAAATATCTTATTTATTTTTAAATAGAAAAAGAATTTTAGATTTTTTTGTAATAATAAAATTTTTAAAATTTTTAAATAAAAATAATATAAATTGGATACATGCTCATAGTAGCTCGATTTTTTTTGCAGTTATGATAAAATTTTTGAAACCAAGTATCAAAATTATTTGGCACGATCATTTTGGACAAAGCGAATTTTTAGATACCCGCAAATATTTTTTTTTAAAAATAGCAAATTATTTTGTAAATCGAAATATAGTAGTAAATCAGCAATTATTACATTGGCATAAGCAGAAATTCACAAAACATGACATTTATTATGTACCAAATTTTGTACAATTATCAAAATTAATCCCTTCAACAACTGTTTTAAAAGGTACAATAGGTAAAAGAATAGTTTGTTTAGCAAATTTGAGACCTCAAAAAAATCATTTTTTAATCATTGAAGCGGCAAAACTTTTAAGAAAAAGCAATCCTGATTGGACATTTCATTTGATAGGTCAAGATTTTGAAGATGATTATTCTTCTTCAGTACAAAATATTATTAAAGAAAATAATTTGGAAGACACTATATTTTTATACGGTTCGAGAAAAGATATTTTATCAATATTAAAACAAGCTGCTATTGGAATTCTTACATCAAATTCAGAAGGTCTACCTTTAGCATTGTTAGAATATGGCAGTTGCTCTTTGCCCGTTATTGCTACAAAAGTTGGCGAAATTCCAAATATTATCAAACACGAAGATAATGGATTGTTTATTATGCCTGGAGATGTAAAACATTTTTATGAAATGTTGGTAAAACTAATAAATAATAAACTTTTATCAAATAAATTAGGAAATAAATTACATTTTGATATTTTGAATAACATGTCTGAAGCTGCAATAATTAAACAATATTTATTACTTTTGAAATGATTATTAATTATTAAAAAAATAAAATAAATGATTCAAAAAAAGAATAATAATCTCTTATATGTTTTTTTGATTATTTTACATGCTTTCCTAGGAATTTTAGCTAATTATGAAAAAAAAATCACTTTATTATACGGAGTTTTAATTTTCATTGTAGGATTAGGGTATGTTTTATATAAAAAAAATAAGAACAACGAAGTTTTATATGCAGCAGCCTATTTAGTAGGTGCAGAAGTTTTTTTGAGGATGACTGAAGGTGTAGTTTTATATGAATTTGTAAAATATGCTGTAATTTTGTTAATGTTTGTAGGTATTTTGTTTAATGGAGTTGCGAAATGGAGTTTTTTTTATGTTTTTTTTTTATTTTTATTAATT
>NZ_MUGT01000049.1 GCF_002217205.1 Flavobacterium branchiophilum NBRC 15030 = ATCC 35035
AACCTCTAATTTCTAACCTCTAACTTCTAACCTCTAACTTCTAACCTCTAACTTCTAACCTCTAACTTCTAACCTCTAACTTCTAACCTCTAACTTCTAGCCTCTAACATCTAACCTCTAACTTCTAACCTCTAATCTCTAACTTCTAACCTCTAACCTCTAACTTCATACTTCATACTTCATACTTCTAACCTCTATTAAATTCAATTATTTTATTACAAATAGTAAAAATGAATATAAATATTATAGGATTTGAATTTTGACAAATATTAAAGAAAGGTATGGTTGGTGAAATATTTTGTTAAGAAATACTAATTTGTTTGATAATTAAAATTAATTAACCTACTTTTGATATTCGTTAATTGATTTAAAAATTATAAGATGTTTAGAAAATTTGCCCTTACTATTGGCTTACTTATTAGCCTTTTAACCTCTGCACAAAACATTGTAAAACATAAGGTATTACAAGGTGAAACCATTACTCAAATAGCACAAAAATATCATGTAACTCCTTTTGATATTTACAAGTTAAACCCTGATGCACAAAAAGGATTACAGGCCGATGCCGTATTGTTAATCCCAAACTCGTCTGCAAATATCAAGGCGGCACTTGAAAAACCTGGAAAAAATGAGGTTATTCCCGTTAAAACAACGTATCAAACGCATACCGTTTTATCTAAAGAAACCATTTTTGGAATTGCAAAACAATATGAAATTTCGGAAGAAGATTTGTATAAAGTAAATACAAATTTAGAAAAAGAAGGATTGAAAATTGGTTCTATAATTAATATTCCAAATAAAAATAGTAAGACTAACACGGTAAAAAGTCCCAAAACCAATGATGAAAAACCGGTATATCATGAAGTATTAGAAAAAGAAACCAAATATTCTATTGCCAAAAAATATGGTATAACGGTAGAAGCCCTAGAAGCCAAAAATCCAGAAATTGTATCTGGACTTCAAATGGGATACAAACTTTTGATTAAAGGTACTTTGCCAAAAATTCAAGAAACGGTTAAAGAAATTAATGTAAAAAAAAAACCAACTGAAACTATAAAATGGGTAAATTATGAAGTTAAATCAAAAGAAACTTTATATAGTTTGTCCAAAAAATTTAGTGTCAAACAAGATGATTTAACACTTTGGAACCCTGATTTGGCCAATGGATTAAAAGAAGGAATGATATTGAAAATTCCTGCAACAGCTACCCTTGCAAACGAAATTAAGAAAAATAAAACGGATTTAAAAGCAACGCTAAAAAATCAGGATAAGAAAAAATTAGTGATGTTACTGCCTTTTAATAGTAGCAAAATAAAAACAGATTCTGTAGCGGTTCTTCAAAAAAAGTTTAAAGAGGATCAATTTTTAAACCTCACTATGGATTTTTATTCTGGTGCTTTGATGGCTATCGATTCGGCTAAATCATTAGGAATCAATGTAGATGTAACCATATTGGACTCAGAGGAAAATAAAAACAGTTCTAATGTTGATAATTTAGCCAACAAAAGCAGTGTCAAAACGGCACATGCCATTATTGGCCCTTTTTATCAAGCACATGCCGAAAAGTTAGCATCCATTTTAGAAAAAGACAATATTCCTGTTATTTCGCCTTTATCAAAAGAAATGATAGGTACTTACAAAAACATGTATGCTTCTATGCCAACACCTACATTTATAAAAGATGCCATGTATGATTATATGGAACAAAAAAATGGCAATATTTTGGCAGTAATTGATCCTAAAAAAGCAGGTTTGAAAAAATATATTGTTGAAAATCAAAAGGAAACTAAAATAGTAGCTTTGTCAGATAAAGGGGCGGTTGTGTCTGATAATATCAAAGCACTTTTGGTAAAAGACAAGCTCAATTTTGTAGTAATGGCTTCAGATAATAGCGGCATGATATTGACATTAGTCAATCAATTGATAAAATTTCAAGCAGAATATCAAATACGTTTAGTGATGTTAGAACAATCAAAAGCATTGAATTTTGAAGAAATTGCCATGAGTAAACTTACAAAATTGCAATTAACTTATCCGTCTTTGACAAGGGAAAATGAAACTGCAGATGCAAAGAAATTTGAAAGAGCATACAAAAAATTAAATAAAACTTTTCCTAATCAATATGCCACACGAGGATTTGACATTACGTTTGACACCCTTTTAAGATTATCTCAAGAAAAAGATTTTGAAACCTCTATTAATGATGATGCTACGGTTCAGATAGATAATAAATTTGATTATGAAAAAATAATTTCAGGAGGCTATATCAACAAAGGCGTTTTCATTTTACAATACAACAATGATTTAACAATTACAGAAGCACCATAAAAAAATGACATCAAAAGTAACTTATTTGGGCGATTTGCGAACATCCTCAACTCATTTGCAATCTGGAACAACTATACTGTCGGATGCCCCAACAGACAATCATGGAAAAGGAGAGGCTTTTTCGCCTACGGATTTGTTAGCCAATGCTTTGGGCAGTTGTATGCTATCTATTATGGCCATCAAATCGAAGGATTTGAATGTAGATTTGAAAGACGCAACGGCCGATGTTACCAAAATAATGCAAGCCGAACCCAGAAAAATAAGCAAAATAATTATTGTATTGACTATGCCCATAACCCCAACGGAAAAGGAACGTACAATTTTAGAACGGGTGGCTCTGAATTGTCCTGTTTTGTTGAGTTTACATCCAGATATTGAAAAAGAGCTAACATTTAATTGGCAATAAATCAATTTTCAAATGGATGATAATCAAAAAAAATTGATACAATTGGCACATACCAAAATGCCTTTTGGCAAATATGAAGGTCGTTTTTTGATTGATATTCCGGAGTATTATATTGTTTGGTACCACAATAAAGGCTTTCCAAAAGGAACACTAGGCGAGCAATTGCAGCTTATTTATGAGTTGAAATTAAACGGATTGGAAGACCTGATTAGAAATATCAAAAAAAAATATCCTAAACCCAATGGATAAAATGTTACACGGCAAAAATTTCAAATTTTATAGTTAAAAAAATTTGTTGTATTTTTGCCGTGTTTTTT
Organism: Flavobacterium branchiophilum NBRC 15030 = ATCC 35035; assembly: GCF_002217205.1. Lineage (GTDB taxonomy): Bacteria > Bacteroidota > Bacteroidia > Flavobacteriales > Flavobacteriaceae > Flavobacterium > Flavobacterium branchiophilum. Next base: position 3,052 of record NZ_MUGT01000049.1, read on the forward strand.
ATGTAAAATTTAAAAAACGAAACAACATAACGTATTTAAAAAATGAATCAAACAAAATATATTTTTGTAACAGGAGGAGTTACCTCTTCATTAGGAAAAGGTATTATTGCCGCTTCTTTAGCAAAATTGCTACAAGCCAGAGGTTATAGTACAACAATTCAGAAATTTGACCCATATTTGAACGTAGATCCAGGAACATTAAACCCTTATGAACACGGTGAATGTTATGTAACCGATGACGGAGCAGAGACTGATTTGGATTTAGGACATTATGAAAGATTTTTGAATGTTCCCACATCACAAGCCAATAATGTTACAACAGGAAGGGTATATTTGTCTGTAATCGAAAAAGAAAGAAGAGGAGAATTTTTAGGTAAAACCGTACAAGTTGTACCGCATATTACAAATGAAATCAAAAACAGAATGCAATTGTTAGGCAATTCAGGAAATTTTGATATTGTAATTACTGAAATTGGAGGAACTGTTGGCGATATAGAGTCGCTACCTTATATAGAATCTGTTCGTCAATTGGTTTGGGAATTAGGCGAAAAAAACAGTATCGTGATTCATTTAACCTTAATACCCTATTTGGCTGCCGCAGGCGAGTTGAAAACCAAGCCCACACAACATTCTGTAAAAACCTTGATGGAAAGCGGTATCAAAGCAGATATTTTAGTATGCAGAACAGAGCATGAATTATCTGACGAATTACGTCAAAAGTTGGCATTATTTTGTAATGTAAAACGAGAAGCTGTCATTCAATCTATTGATGCTTCTACTATATATGAAGTGCCCAACCTTATGCTTCAAGAAGGTTTAGACGTTGTAGCTCTAAAAAAATTAGATTTACCTCAAAAAAACACCCCCGATTTAAAAAATTGGAATATCTTTTTACATCGTTTGAAAAACCCAAAACATACCGTAAACATTGGGCTTATTGGCAAATATGTAGAATTACAAGATTCGTACAAATCTATTTTAGAAGCCTTTATACATGCGGGTGCAGCCAATGAAACCAAAGTAAATGTAGTATCTGTTCATTCCGAATTTATTGATGAAAATAATGTAGCCGAAAAATTGTCTGGTTTGGATGGTATATTAGTAGCTCCTGGATTTGGTGAACGAGGTATCGAAGGAAAAATTGAGGCTGTACGATATGCTCGTACCCATCAACTACCGTTTTTTGGTATATGTTTGGGAATGCAAATGGCTGTAATTGAATATTTTAGAAACGTTTTGCAAATCAAAGATGCCAATTCTACCGAAATGAATAACGGTACATCAAACCCAGTTATTAATTTGATGGAAGAGCAAAAAAACATAACCGACAAAGGAGGTACGATGCGACTTGGTGCTTGGAAATGTCAATTGACAAAAGACACATTAGCCTATCAAATATACCAACAAGAAAACATCTTAGAGCGTCATCGCCATCGGTATGAATTTAATAGCGATTATTTACCTAAATTGCACAATACCAACATGAAAGCTTCTGGTATCAATCCAGATACTGGGCTGGTCGAAATCATAGAATTGGACGATCATCCTTTTTTTATAGGGGTACAATACCATCCAGAATATAAAAGTACTGTTGCCAATCCACATCCATTATTTGTGAATTTTGTGGCTGCAACCGTGAAAAGCAAAAACAAAAAAGCATAAAATTTAAAATTAAAATATAAAAACCAAAATGGAAGAAAAAAAACTAGATTATAATTCAATTATTGGATTTGTATTGATTTTTGCTATTATGGCATGGATGTACATACAAAACCAACCTACAAAAGAACAAATTGCTGCCGAAAAGGCGAATAAAGCTATTGAAGCCAAAAAAGCTACAACCCCAACAGCAGCTGCTTTTACTGCACCCGATGTAGCAAAGGATAGTGCTACAAATGCTGCTCAAATACAAAAATGGCAAGCCACTCTTGGAAATTTTGCCTATTCGGCTACATTGCCATCTGCAAAAGAATCTTTTACTACATTAGAAAATGACGTTTTAACGCTGAAAATTGCCAATAAAGGAGGATATATTGTAGAAGCCCATTTGAAAAAATTTGAAAAGTTCAAAAAAGGTTCTGGACAAATGGTTTCACTTATAAAAGATAATAATTCAAACTTAAACTTACAAATTGTTACTCAAGATAACAAAACCCTTTCTACAAAAGATTTGTTTTTTGAACCAACACTAACCAAAATTGGTAGCAATCAAGTGTTGTCGATGAAATTGAAAACAGGAGCCAACGACTATTTAGAATACCAATATGTATTAAAACCAAACGACTATATGCTTGATTTTGACATTAAGTCTAAAGGGTTGAACAAAACAATTAATGCCTCAAAACCTATTGATTTACAATGGGATATGAAAACTTTTCGCAATGAAAAAAGTGTTTCTTATGACAACAGATATACCGAAATTAATTATGAATATGATGGAGGAAAAAACAATTATACAGGACAAGGACACGACAAAGAAGAAACGCCAGAAAAAGTAACATATATATCATTTAAACAACACTTTTTTTCGTCGATATTGGTAAGTAAAACACCTTTTGAAACCTCAAAATTAACATCAAATGATTTGGTTTTGGACGAAAAAACAGATACCATTTATACCAAACAATTTAAAGCCAATTTACCTTTGGTAGTAAAAAATGGCGAAGTAGATTATAAAATGAATTGGTATTTTGGACCAACAGATTATAAAGTATTAAAATCATACAATCAAAATTTAGAAAAAACCATTTCTATGGGGTGGGGCATTATTGGTTGGATCAACAAATTGATATTTACCCCATTATTTGGATTTTTAAGCGGTTATATGAATTATGGAATAGCCATTATAATATTTACTATTTTGATAAAATTGGCCATGTCGCCTATCACCTATAAATCCTTTTTATCTCAAGCAAAAATGAAAGTACTCCGTCCGGAATTGACAGAGTTAAATGAAAAATTTGCAAAAGATCCGATGAAAAAACAACAAGAAACCATGAAATTGTATAACAAAGCGGGGGTAAATCCTATGGCGGGTTGTATTCCAGCATTGATACAAATGCCCTTTTTGATGGCTTCGTTTCAGTTTTTTCCTTCAGCATTTGAACTCCGACAAAAAAGTTTCCTTTGGGCAGACGATTTGTCTTCATTTGACCAAATTTTTAAATTGCCATTTACAATCCCAATGTATGGAGACCACGTCAGTTTGTTTCCAATTCTTGCAGCCATTGCCATTTTCTTTTATATGAAAATGACTTCTGGCGATCAACAAATGGCGGCACCACAACAAGAAGGCATGCCAGATATGGCCAAAATGATGAAAATGATGATTTATATTTCGCCATTAATGATGTTAATATTCTTTAATAGCTATGGTGCAGGTTTGAGTTTGTATAACTTTATTTCAAACTTAATAACCATTGCCATTATGTTTGTTATTAAAAACTATATAGTAGATAGCGACAAAATTCATGCTCAAATTCAAGAAAACAAATCGAAAGAACCTAAAAAAATGGGTAAATTTCAACAAAAATTACAAGAAGTAATGAAACAGGCCGAAGAACAAAAAGCCCAACAACAAAAGAAAAAATAATTTTTTAATCCGCTTTTATAGCGGATTTTTTTTTGAAAATTTCAAATTACTAAAATTTTTAAAATAAAAAAAAGTATATTTGTATAGTATATATTAGAGTTTAAAATAGATTAATTTATGGATAATTTTGTATCAGTCATCATTCCAAATTACAATCACACCTTTTATTTAAAAAAGCGAATAGAAACTGTTTTACAACAAAGCTATCAGCATTTTGAGGTGATTTTATTAGATGATGCTTCAACAGATGACAGTTTAGCCATTATCAATCAATACAAGCAACATCCTAAAATTAGTCATATTATTCTTAATAAAAAAAATTCAGGAAGCCCATTTGTACAATGGAAAAAAGGCATTGATCTTGCAAAAGGAACTTATATATGGATTGCAGAAAGTGATGATTATTCAGACTTGAATTTTTTAGAAAAAGCAATGAATTTATTTGCAAATCATAAAAAGTTGAGTTTGGTTTTTTGTAATAGTATTATTGAAGATTTAATAAAAAACACTTCAAAAAAGTTGATTTCAAATAAAAAATCAGGATTATATTCCAATAACAATTCATTATTTTTATATGACTGGTTTTTTAATAATAATGAATTTAGAATAGTTAATGCAAGTTCATGTGTTTTTAAAACGGACTGTATCAATCAAAAAATACTTGAAAAAATAACAAACCATCGGTATTCTGGAGATAAATTATTTTGGGCTAGTATGCTCATAGACTATCCTGATTTTGGATACTTAGAAGAGGTGTTGAATTTTCATACATTTCATGCTCAAACTACTCGTAATTCTACGGGTATAATAATTGATAATATTAGAAATAACGAACTTTTAGAGATTTATAATTACTGTAATTTTACACAGAATATAGATTCAAATGTAAAAAGAAAAAATGAAATTGGTATTAGATTCATTAGGTTTTCATTGTATCAGTTCATAATTTATAAAAAAATAAAAATCAGTCCATTTTTAAAAGGCATGAAACTAATAACATGGGATAAAAAAAGGTTTGGTAAAATTTATCGAACTTTAAAACAACAATAATTTTTAATTCAAATATTGTAATTTTATGAGTTGTATCATTTCCATAATAATACCCTTTTATAATAGCGAAAAATATATAAAAGAAACCTTGAAAAGCATTCAAAATCAGTCGTTTATAGATTTTGAATGTATATTGATAGATGATGGAAGCACAGATTCTTCTAATGTAATAATTCAAGATTTTACAAGAAAAGATTCAAGATTTAAATTGTTTTTGAGAACTGAAAATGACCCAAAGGGGCCTTCAGGATGCAGGAATTTAGGTTTTCGAGAATCTAACGGTAGTTATATTCAATTTTTTGATAGCGATGATTTGATGCACCCCAACCATTTAGAAAAAAAAATTAATGCTTATCTTAATCAAGAAACGGATTTAGTTATTTGTCAATTAATTGAATTTGATAATGATGATTTTTCAAAAAAATACGGATTAAACAAAATTGATGATTTTGAGAATTTATTGAACCATCTTAACGGAACTACGGATTATTATTTACCTTGTCCGTTATGGAAAAGAAATGTAATAGCAAATGACTTATTTCCTACACAAACAAAAATTTATGAAGATTTGATATTTAACCTGATTAACAGGAAAAAATGCAAAAAAGTTACTTTACTATACGAACCCCTCATTTATTATAGAAGACATATTGATAGCACAACCGGACGTGTAAATGCAAATAAAAATATTTTACAACAAAAGATATTAGCTTGGAACATCATTTATGAGGAACTTAAAACAGATGTAAACATACACCAGTTAAAATCTATTTTATTTCAAAACAGTTATTTGAACTATTATTATTTAACTTTGCAAAAATCCATACCCTTGATGTTTTTTCAATTAAAATATTTATTTTTATTTTCTTCAAAATCGGAAGATTATTTTAACATGATAAAATTATTGATATATACACCTATAACTTTTATATTTTTGAAGGGATATTCATTATATAAACTAAAATCGACACATGAATAAAGCACTTTGTTTATTAAACCACGGTCCAGAATTTAGGTATTTAGATGTTTTAAAACAGTCTAATCAATATGACGAAATATGTATTTTGATTTCAAAAAGAATCCTTGATGTTATAGAACCAAACGAAATAAAAGGGTATAAAATTTTTGTATTACCAGATAAAAAAAATAATTTTAGAATCAAATGGGCTTTGTTTTTAACAAATTTATGTGATGAATTTGCAAAAAAAACGAATCTTAAAAACGGCATACAATCATTTTCATATTCAAAGAAAAACGTAAAATCAAAGCAGCACAAAGTTTTGATTTATAGTAAATTCATTAATATTATTATTTCATTGTTCATAAAACCTCTATTTTTGATTACCAAAAAAAGCGGGGTATATTTATACCGAGACAATCAATTGTTACAATTGATAAATGAAACCCAATGTCAAACGATGATTGCTTTTGAACATTTGGGAGGTGTTGATTATCAAATGTATAACGGCAAAAATGCTGGCTTAACAATACTATATTATTTGAATAATCAAAAAGATTTAACCATTCGACCTTATGCTCCTTTAATGGCAGACCAATTTTTTATATGGTATGAATCTCAAAAAAAGTTGATGATTGATATTGAAAGGAGTTATCTTAAATCACATGCAATGGGTGTTTTTAGATTACAAAACCATCTAAAAAAACCAAGTATTAATCCTGAAAATAAAATTTTTAATCTACTATATTCTTGCTCAGATCCTCGTAGAAGACCTTATGAATTACAAACTTTAAAAAAATTAGCTCAATTAATTCAGCGCACTAAGTTAGAAATTAAACTTCAAATAAGACTCAATCCTATGGATTCTAGTGGGTTTTTTTTGGAATTGACTGAATTTCCTTTTGTTTCTATTTTAGAAAACAAGTGGCTGTGGAATGAAAAATTGTTTGTAAATATTCCTACAACTCAATCGGATTTGCATTATTTTAATCAAATTAGTAATGCAGATTGCATCATGTCGTTACCTTCAACTACATTAATTGAAGCTGTTTTGTTTAATAAAAAAACGATTTGTTTGATTGATATAAATTCTCCGGATTATTTAATTGAATGTCAAGAACTTAAAATGGTAGTCCCAACTGAAATTTTAGAACATCAAGATTTTCAAATAGTCGAAAATTTGAATCAAACAACATTAAATTCGATAGTATGTACGACATCATCATAGCAGCAGATTATTTGATAAATCCTAATATTTTTGGTGGAATAGACCGTTTTTTTTATCAATTATCTGAAAAATTACGGGTAGAGGGATATCAATTTATTTTTTTGTTTCCAAATAGGAATCATGCAAATCACGATCATTATACTCAAAATAATGTTCCATGTTTGTTATTAGAAGGAAATCATTTTATGAAAAGTGTAATTGCGTTTACAAATAAAAATCCGAGCAAGGTTATACACACACATTTTTTTCCAACATTTGCAAGACAGTATAAATATTTATCTAAAAATAATAAAGTAATAATTGTAACGGAACACATGTCTAGACCTATTCAAGGATGGTCTATCAAAAAACAAATCACCTCAAAGATCAATAAATTAATTTCATATCGATATATTGATCATATAATCCATGTAAGTAAATATCTAGAAAATGAAAATCGATTCTTTTTTGGAAACAATATTTTAACTAAATCGAAAATTATTTACAATGGTGTTGCCATTAAACCATTGAATAAAAATTATAAACAGAAAGTGGCTATAGATAATAAAATACAATTAATATCAGTGGGACGTTTAGTAAAGGAAAAAGGAATGTCAACTGTATTGAAGGTTTTTGAACATTTATGTAATCAATATGGCGAAAAATTTGAATTAAATATACTTGGCGATGGCTATCAACGAAAAGAATTAGAATGTGAAGCAGGGGCTAGATTGAATGAATCAATTTTTTTGAGAGGCAATGTCAATAATGTATCTGATTGGTTACGTAAAGCCGATGTATATGTTCATTGTGCCTCACAAGAAGCATTTGCGTTTATATTTCTTGAAGCAGCAGAAGCAGGTTTGCCAATTATAACGCTTGATGTTGGCGGTAATAGAGAATTTATTATAGATGGATTTAATGGATTTTTAATTCATGATTTAAGTAATTTACTAGAATTTGAAAATAAAATTGTTTATTTTATGAACAATATCGACCAAATCAAAAATATGGGACAAAATTCAAGGGAATTAGTAAAAAATAGTTTTTCAGACGTAAAAATGATTGAAAATTATATTGATATTTACAAAAAATATTTATAAATTATAAGCATGAACATTTCTTTAGTTATCTGCACTTATATGCGGCCAGATTCTTTATTAAAATTATTATATTCATTAGAGGCACAAATAATAAAACCAAACGAAATCATAATTGTTGATGGTTCTACTACTCTTGATACTCAAATAGTTTTAAAAAATAATGACTTTGATGTAACCTATTTTTTAGTAGATGATGATAATAGAGGTTTGACAAAGCAACGCAATTTTGGTGTTTCTAAAACTGATAAAAGCACGGATGTAGTAGCATTTTTAGATGATGATTTAATATTGGAACCCAATTATTTTGAGGAAATCATTAAAACTTATCAACAAAACCCAAAAGCTATTGGAGTTGGTGGTATTGATTTGGTTGAAAATACTTATAGTCTAAAAAATCCAAACCAAATGTACTCAAAGTTTGAATATTTTGAATTGGATGGATGGATAAAAAAGGAAGGAATGAGAAATAAAGTTAGAAAAATATTTGGTTTAATGACAGATTTACAACCCGAATTAATACCATCATTTTCTCACGGACGAACGGGATTGCCTCCAAACGATAAACTTTATGAAGTTGAGCATTTTATGGGAGGAATAGCCACCTATAAAAAAGATTTATTCCATAAAATAGCTTTCTCAAAATATTTTGAAGGTTATGGCTTATACGAGGATTATGATTTTTGTGTTAGGGCTATAAAACATGGTAAACTATATATCAATACAAAAGCAAAAGTACACCACTATCATGCCCCTTCGGGCAGACCAAATCAATATGATTATGGCAAAATGGTGGTTAGAAATGGGTGGTATGTATGGAGGTTAAAAAACCCACAACCTGATTTACAATCTAAAATAAAATGGCATGCCATTACAATATTATTGATGGTATTGCGTTTTTTTAATGCTTTTACTACAAAAAAAAGCAAACAAGCTTTTACAGAAAGTTTAGGTAGGGGGGTAGCTTGGATTCAATTATTTTTTGACAAACCTACAATTGAATATTAATTTTGATGACTAAAACAAACATGAAGTATTTTATTATATTGGTATCCTTTTTTATAAACGGATTACTGTTTTCTCAAGAGTGTAATACATTAGACCCACAAGGACGCAAGCACGGGTTGTGGAAAGGTTATCATGAAGGCTCCAATCGATTGCGGTATCAGGGTACTTTTGAGCATGGCAAAGAGGTTGGTACTTTTCAATATTTTGATGATACAAAAGCGGGAGATGTGATAGGTGTTCGGATTTTTGATGCACAAAATAATAGTGTTTATACCACTTTTTATGATCAAAAAAAAAATATTGTAAGCGAAGGAAAATCTATCAACAAGCTCAAAGAAGGTATTTGGAAATATTATCATTATGCCTCTAAAAAAATCATGACCGAAGAGTTTTATCGGGCAGGAAAGTTAGATGGTGCACGAACGGTTTATTATTTGAATGGCAATATAGCGGAAATCACCACTTATAAAGAGGGTTTAAAAGACGGTTTGTATAAAAAATTAACAGAAGAAGGTGTTGTTTTAGAGATAGTTACATTTAAAAATAATGAATATGATGGGCAAGCAGTTTATAGAGATGTAAACAACCAAATAGTTTCTGAAGGGATATTTACAAACGGTAAAAAAACAGGAATTTGGAAGTTTTATGAAAACGGAAAATATATTAGGTCGGAGAATCATAATTTTCAAGGGAAAAAATTTGCCAAGAAAAAGTAATACATAAAAAAGCGGTTTAAATTATTTATTTAAACCGCTTTTTTTGTAAATAAAACAATACTAAGCCAAAGAGCTGATGGCTTTCATATCGGTCATGGCCTCTCTTAATTCGGCACCAATAAGTTCAATTTCATGAAAACGTAAAGCTTCATTTACTTTGATTAAAGTTTTGTTGTCCACACCATGATCTTTACCTTCGTTAAAGTTTTTTCCAATAATATTGGTTTCAACTTTTGTCATAAAATCTGCCAATAATGGTTTGCAAGCATGATCAAATAAATAGCAACCATATTCAGCCGTGTCAGAAATGACACTATTCATTTCAAATAATTTTCTTCTTGCAATTGTATTCGCAATCAAAGGCGTTTCGTGTAACGATTCATAATAAGCAGATTCTTCTTTGATACCTGCTTCAACCATTGTTTCAAAGGCCAATTCTACTCCTGCACGAACCATGGCCACCATCAATAGGCCATTATCAAAATACTCTTGTTCGGCAATTTTAACATCGCCAGCTGGTGTTTTTTCAAAGGCAGTTTCGCCAGTTTCGGCTCTCCAAGTCAATAAATTTTTGTCGTTATTTGCCCAATCAGCCATCATGGTTGAAGAAAATTCGCCACTCATAATATCGTCTTGGTGTTTTTGAAACAACGGACGCATAATGTCTTTTAATTCTTCCGAAATTTCAAAAGCTTTAATTTTTGCTGGATTCGACAAACGGTCAAACATGGCCGTAATACCTCCTTGTTTTAATGCCTCGGTAATGGTTTCCCATCCGTATTGTATTAATTTAGAGGCATATCCAGCCTCTATTCCTTTTTCGATCATTTTATCAAAACATAAAATAGAACCTGTTTGCAACAAACCACACAAAATGGTTTGTTCGCCCATCAAGTCTGATTTTACTTCGGCTACAAACGACGATTTCAAAACTCCAGCTCTGTGGCCACCCGTAGCAGCACAATAAGCTTTGGCATAGTCCCAACCTTTGCCCTCTGGATCGTTTTCTGGATGAACGGCAATAAGTGTTGGAACCCCAAACCCTCGTACATATTCAGCTCTTACTTCGGTTCCAGGGCATTTTGGTGCTACCATAATCACAGTAATATCCTTACGAATTTGCATTCCTTCTTCTACAATATTAAATCCATGCGAGTAAGATAATGTGGCATTTTGTTTCATCAAAGGCATTACGGCTGCAATTACGGCAGAGTGTTGTTTATCTGGTGTCAAATTGATAACCAAATCAGCCGTTGGGATTAATGTTTCATAAGTGCCAACGGTAAAGTTATGGCTTGTGGCATCTTTCCATGATGGTCTTTGTCCGTCTATTGCTTCCTGACGCAATGCAAATGCAATGTCTAGTCCAGAATCTCTCATATTTAATCCTTGGTTCAACCCCTGAGCGCCACAACCAATAATCACGATTTTTTTGCCTAATAATGCTTCAACTCCTGCAGTAAAATAACTTCCGTCAAGAAATTCGCATACTCCTAACTGGTTCAATTGTTCTCTTAATGGAAGAGAATTAAAATAATTTGCCATTTTGTATTGTATTTATAATAATTAATGTAATGATTTGTAAAAAACTTTACAAAGGTGTATTAATTTTTGAACTTTCAAATGTATATTTGCCGTTTATTTAGGTACTTTTTATGGTATGATTAAAATGTATTTTTTTGATAATAGGCTAATTCTCTGAATCACATCATTTTAAATCATTATCTAATAGGTATAATTATGCTTTAATGTATTTGCAATATGACTAAAATTCCAAAAGACATCCCTGTTTACAGTATCGATACTTTCATTTCAAAAACCGAAAATGCCATTCATTTTCAGGTGGAACCTTTTGATATACATCGCAACTTTAAAGTTACTTATCCGCATCGGCACGACGATTTTTATGAAATTTTATTTATAACAGAAGGCACAGGACATCACATCATCGATTTTCAATCCTACGACATCAAACCTTTTAGCTTGTTTTTTTTATCTCCAGGTCAAGTGCATGAATTAATCCTTTCGCCCGATGTAAAAGGCTATATTTTTTTGTTTACTTCAGGATTTTATCATTTTAATAAAACCAATACTAGTAAAATATTCGAGTTGCCTTTTTTTTATAACCTCGATCAAAAAAATCCTCCCTTATATTTACAAAACCTACAAGATAAAGAAAACCTTATTTTGATGTTTAAAAATGCCATTTTGGAAACTTTGTCGCAAAAAGAAGATTATGAAGAGGTAGTTCGTGCCATTTTGGATTTGATTTTGATACAATGCAAACGCATTTACCCGAAAACAAATGTTATTTTTCAAACACCAAAAGGGATTATTTTAACCAAAAAGTTCAAGCAAAATATTGAACAAAATTATCAAAACAATTGGTCTATTCAACAATATGCTGCCCAATTGCATATCACAGCCAATCATTTGAGTGAAATTGTCAAACTCCATACAAGTCGGACACCTACCGATTTGGTAAACGACAGAATGATTATCGAAATCAAAAGATTGTTGATACATACTAATTGTAGTGTTTCTGAAATTGCCTATCAATTGAACTTTAGTGATGCGTCCTATTTTTCAAAATATTTCAAAAAACAAACACAAATAGCACCATTAGAATTTAGAAAAGCCCATCTAAAATAACCATCAGCCCATACAAAACCAAAGCATGAATAAAATGAATTTTGATGGACATCATATATAATACCAAATATACATATAAAATAGTCCAATCTATTGGTTCTTTTTTGCTAAAATCATTCAAAAAAATAGTTCCGTAGCCCAGCTATGCAACGATTTTTTTTGAAAATTTTCTCTAAAAAATAACTACGTATCTTTGGACTATTTTATA
>NZ_MUGT01000005.1:0-9849 GCF_002217205.1 Flavobacterium branchiophilum NBRC 15030 = ATCC 35035
AAAGGCTAGCCGTTGGCAGATGCCTTTTTGTTCTGAGATTTATTCTTTTATGAATTTTTTATAAACTTTTTCGTTCTCTGAATGAATTTCTATTAAGTAAATTCCTTTAGAAAGATTTTCTACAATGACTTCATTAATGTTTTGAGTTTGTGTCAAGATTTCTTTTCCTAAATAATCAAATATTGTTATTTTTTCTATTTCGGAGTTGTTTTTTATTTGGATAATATTTTTTGCTGGATTAGGATAAATTTGTAATTTATTGTTTTCTAAATTTGTCACGAAATTATCATTAGATAAAGTCAAAAACCAATTATAAGCGGCTATTGAACAACCTAAAGAACTGGCACCAGTCCAACTACTAACATCAGTCGACGAACAAGCCGACCGAACAAAAAAAGCATAACAATCAAATGATGATGGAATTCCAGTAATTATAAACGGATTACTAGTTGCAGCAATCCAGCCGGTCGTTGGTATTATTGAACCAACGTTAAAATCTGGAACTACTGCAATTTCCCAACTTGTTGCAGTTCCGTTTTCAGTCCAACTTAATTCCACAGTATTTAAAAATGCAATATTGTTAATTAAATTTACATTTGAAGGAGCTGAACATTGTGAGTTACTTACAAAAGTAGTAAGTAAGATAGCTAAGGTTATTATTTTTTTCATATTTGTTATAATTTTTAACTTAATATTGCTTCACATTCAGTTTTTCTAAGGTTTCTGCCAATCGAGTCACGCAGGGGAATTTCACCCCTACGTTCTCACGGAACCGTGATTGAAATGAAAATCGACGAAGTCAAAGTCTCCCTTCACACGGCTCTTCATAGTAATAAATCACGCAAATATAATCAAATATATGTATGTACCAATAACCAATGTAAAAAATAAATCAGGCTTTTCTTTATGTTTTTTTTATAATTTATTTTTATTTTGGGCTATTAGTTTCCGTCTCACATTGCTGATTTACAACGTATTTCTGTGAAAAAACTGCCGTTTAATATTTTTCAAAAATAGTAATAAAAAGAAACAGATCATAAAAAAGAGGCACTAAATCCTCTTGAAATGTCATCTAAAAATTTTTTGATAAATTCATAAGTGGTGTGAATGGAATCAGTTTAGGATATGGATTTTATTTTTATTTATTCATTTTTTCAATGTCAGATTTAATTAATTCTACCTTTTCTTTATTAATTATTTTTGAAATAAGAGATATATAGTGATTGTTTTCTTCATAATCATTTAATATAATTTCTTGTAAATAAAACTCTTCAGAATTTCTTTTGGTAAACATTGTAGAAAACAGCTTGAATCTAAACTCTTGAGGGGTTAGTTTTATTTTTCTGTTTTTTCGAGTTTTAACGGGAACTACATCACAATAATAATAAATTATTACATCATTATTTAATAAATAATCTAGTATTATTTTTATAAATTTATGAAGTGTCTTAAATGAATTACTTTCTATATTTAATGACATTAAAACTATTGAAACGTCAATTAAAGGGATACCATAATTATTTTGATTTGGTGTTACTTCTCTAAAACTTACAAGATATTGATACCCTTCTTCTGTTTCAAAAGGAATTGACAACTCTAAACTCAACGCAGTAATTATTTAGATTTAGGAAAATAAATGTCTTTTTTAGAAAGAAGTTTTGTTTTGTGCTCCTCTTTTTCGGCACGAAGCTTTCTAAAGAATACCAATAATTCTTTTGAAGGGTTTTCTATATGTAATGTTTGTGTTTTCATAACTATTGTGCAAAATTAGTAATTAATTCAATACTATCTTGTTTTTCAAATGCTATTTCAATTTCTTTCCACTTTTTTTCATTTATTTCTCTAATTCCTTCTGGAATAGTTGGGTTTACGTGAAAAATGTCGTCAAGATAGGGCCTTTGATTTGCGTATTCAATGCTAAGTTTTTTCCAATTATTTATAGGGCAAAGTTAATATAAATTTTCATTTGTTTTTCAATTCGGTTGAATTTAGCACAGTCGCTGTTAGCATAGCACACAACGTCAGTATGTGAAAAAACTGCCGTTTAATATTTTTCAAAAATAATAATAAAAAGAAACAGATTATAAAAAAATGTACTAAATCCTCTTGAAATCCTAACAAAAAACTTTTCGATAAACCCATAAGGGCGAGAATGTAATCGGTTTAACTCATTAACTAAATTTTATATAGGTATTCGTTGATTACAATTCATTGCTCGGCTAGCGGGTGCAAGGAAACTCTAGCTGTTAGGTGAGGTTTTGTTAATTAGTATGAATTTAAAAAAAAAAAATTATGTTTACATAAAATACCAAAGACTAAAAATTTAATCCTTGGTATCTAAATTTTATTAAGCATTTGTATGTTGTTCTTGTGCTATATGTTCTAACGCTTCATTTATTAAATCAGTTGTTAAACCAATTGACGCGTTTGTTTGTATCAGTTTGTTTTTAACAAATATTGGCAAACCATTTAGAGATTTATCATCATCAATAATTACAAAATTAGGTAATTCATTTGATGTATTAACCCAATTCATAATCTCTTCTTTTCTACTCAAAAATGTTTTGTTTTCTGGAAGTCTGTAAATATTTTTAATTTTAATTCCACGTAAATTAAAAATATTGCTCCACTCTTCTATACTATAATTTGATTTGTGCGATGTAGTCAACATGATATCGGCACTTGTTTCAGAAATTAATTTCTGAAGTGCACTACTTGCCCTGTTACTAAACGCAGGAAAACCATCAGCCAAAAATTCTGGTCTTTTCCAAGAGTTCCCTGTAACCATTACGCCATCAATGTCTAATAATATTAACATATTGCAAAGATATATATTTATTTTGAAATTTCAATCATTTTTTCTAATGACAAACCATTGTATTTAGCATCTAACTGATTTAAGTATAGTATTTTAGAATCAGTATCCCATTCTTCGGTAACAAATTGCACCTCATCCCAAAAGTATTCAATGGTTGCTGATGTTTTTGGATATGTCGTTTTTCCTATTTCATTTTTTGCTAGTTCAGAACTTATATATCTGTGATGCCCATCAATTATAAAATTCCCATTGACCTTTACTACATCAAATTTTATACCATAAATCATTTTTTTATAAATTCTATTTATAATAGGCAAGGATAATTTGTTATGCGTTGGCAAATAGGCTAATTCATTTTTTGTTAAAAAAACCTTTATCGTTCCCTCTGTTATTTCTGTCATATTTAATTTTTGTGATTTTGTGATTTTTCTCGCTTAAAATTAATCTTACAAACGCTAATTTGTAAAAAACTGTTGCTAAATATTTTTCAAAAATAATAATAAAAAGAAACAGATTATAAAAAAATGTACTAAAACCTCTTGAAATCCTAACAACAAACTATTCGATAAACCCATAAGGGGTGTGCATGTAATCGGTTTAACTCATTGATTTTATTTTTTTATAGGTATTCGTTGATTTCAATTCATTGCTCGGCTAGCGGGTGCAAGGAAATTCTAGCTGTTGTATGAAGCCATTCTTTTTATCACCTGATCTTATACTTTGTACATATTGTAGTATCTATTTCTCAGTTTTGAATATCGTGTTTTCAGTTTACAGTTTCGTGTTTTCAGTCTTGAACATCATACTATCAGTTTGTAATTTTTATTTTTCAGTTTACATGTTCATGTTTTCAGTTTACAATTTCATATTTTCAGTTTATAATATCTTAAAATGAGTTTGCAACATTCTGTTATATTTTTCTAAAAACTAATTTACTGATTTGTTTATATTGTGGGCTTGTTGCTCCAAATACTGATTTTACATAATTTTTTACAGTTTGGGCAGTGTCAACTACGCCTGTTTGTGGTGCATAAAGTTTTACATCTCTTGTTTGCATGGCTGTTTTATAGGAAATATAGGCTGTTTTTACGGCGGTGTTTATGGTTTGTAGTTCTGTTTTGTAATTTGTGAGGGTTATAATTTTTAAAGGTTCTTCATTTGGGTTGTATTTTGGCTCAACATTTGCCAATTCGATTAATTTTTCGAAATGGTCTATTTGCATATCATAACTTTGTTGTGATACTGAATTTTTGTCTTTTGGAGCGTCTGATGATGTTGTTTCTACCGTTGTATTGTCTGCTCTTTTTCCTTGGATTTTTCTGTTTATGGTTTCGGCATCTGCAATAACTGGTGCTGGTGCTGATGCTCCTTTCAGGGCATTTAGTACTTTTGTTGAAGTTGTTTTTAAGGATTTGAAAAGTGTTTTTCTTTGTCCTTCCACATTATTAAATGGTGTTTCGGTTGTTTTAACATCTTTGATGGCTGCTTTAGCTTGTGTATATTGAGAGGTTAAAACTGGAATGGTAATACTTGGATTTGATGGATTGTATTCTGCTCCAAATCCTGTGCAAGCAATGATTAATGTTTCGAGATTGGTTACATTTTTGTTGTGACCTGTTTCTGTATTTGATACCATAAAATTTAGTTTAAATGATTAGAATGCAAAAGTATAAAATTAATAAGCACAATTTTATAAAAAAATAATAGCAGTTTTTGACAAAGCCAAAAACTGCTTTTTATTCTTTTGTAACATTATTCTACTGCTATTTGGTGGCTTTCTACTTGGTTGTTGATGTAAATTTTTAAGACATAAATACCTTTGTTTAGTCCACGAACTGAAAAGGTTGCTTTGTTGTTGTTTATTTCAACTTTTGATTTTGATTGTCCCATTATATCAAAAAGTTCTCCTGAAATTGTTGCTCCTTTTTCGGGTAGATTATTTGCATCTCTAATTTCAATATTTACTATGTCGTTAGAAGGGTTTGGATATATTGTGTAATAATTAGTATTTGCACTTTGCTTGTTTAAAAAACAATCATGCATAATTGTTGTTGAACCACAAGCATTTGTTGCAGTAACTTCAAAACAACAATTATTTCTAGGCATTATACAAGTAGAATTATAGCCGTTTAAGATTGTATTTGAATTACAAAGTTTAAACACTATATTAGTTATGCCTTGTTGTTCAAATGTTACATTTGGATTGTCGCTTACAGCACAAACTGTTGATTTAATAGGTTGTGGGGCAAAATAGTAATCTTCTAAATAAAAAGATGGTGCACCCAACCAAATAGTTTTGGTTAGTGTAATGTTACCACATTTTGCTCCATTGTCGCCCATTGTCAAAGAAAGTGTTACAGCACCTGATGCGTTAGGTAAAGCAGTTAAAGTTGCATTTGGTGTTCCGTTTCCTGTTAAGTTTACAAGGCTTGCACCTTGGGTAATTGTCCAATTGTAGAAAGAAGTATTTGCAGGTGCAGAAAATGTAGACGAAGTGCATAGTAAATTTGTACCTATTATTTGACTATCGGCACATATAAATGAGCAATTGAAATTATCATTGTTTGTTGCGATACTATCTAGTTCTAAAGCCAACCAATTGCCGTTTCGAGTATTAAAAGAAATGTGATTTTCGTTTGTTCCGCTTGTATTAAAGGAAGTTGAAAAATTTATAAATGGACTGTTCTTTGGTGCGACTGGTGGTGTTGCAGAATTATATTTTGTAAAAAAATCAGCATTGTTTAATGCTACCGAACCATTACCAATATCTAATGCACTTGGGGTTGGAATGAAATTAAAATTATCTCTTGCACTCATTTGAATACCAAAACTTCCAAAAACATTAGATATAGAAGTTCCTCCTCCAGAAATAAAGGATTGGTATTTACCTCCTGGATAATAATCATAAGAAGGTCCACCAGGTGCTGAATAATCTCTATTGGTAAGTGTAACTGTTATGCGTGGAGTCCAACCAAATAGTTTAAAAAGTGTTTTGGTAAATCTAACATTACCGTGATATATTTGATTAGTTGCTCCTGCTGTTGGTAAAGCATTACCCCAAAAATCTAATTCAAATTTACTGTTGCCTGGCAAAATTCCTATTAGTAATCCTGGCTCATTGAAAAGTACCGCCAGACTTATACCTGAAATTAAATTCCCGTATGGAATAAAATACAAAAGTAAATCTGTAAGTAATTTTGTTTGCCCGCCACCATTAAACGTAAAAAGATTATCGTTTGGATTAAAGTTTTGTGGGTTGGCACAATGGCTACCGTTACTAAGTGCAATATTTCGAGTTTGTTGTGGATAGCCCATATTTAGTAATTCTGTTCTCCAAGAGTCGCCTACACTATTGTTGATTCCAAAATTTGAAGCAACATAATTGTTTAGCAATTGTTTGGTGCCAGGTTGATTTAATAAAGTTTCTAAATCAGAAATAGACACATTTCCTCCACTATTACTCATATTGATGTTGATGTCTCCAAGTGGTGTGCTTACAAACTGGTCTATCAAATGACGTGCAAAATATTGTATAGACAAAGGCATATTTGCCCCTTGATGTGGAGCATCGTGGCTTATGTATAAATTAGTTTTGTGATTCCAAGTTTGATTGCCCGTACTTGATAATTGGTTTTCCATATCTCGAAGTGCGTATCGAGCAATAACACCACCCATACTTTGCCCTAAAACTACATTTTGTTGTGTGCCTTGTTTTACAGAATTTACCCATTTAATTACATCTTCAACCAAATAGGCGTTGCGTTGCATATAATCGTTGCCTTTTTTGAAGTTGATGTAGATGACGTCGTAGGTATAGAGTTGATTAGGCAAAGAAGTTGAAAAGCTATTAGTTATTGTTCTTTTAAAATTGTTATATGATACTTCACCCAATGCGTTTTCTACACCAAGTAATCCGCTGTCATAACCTTCAACTACAATAAGTGGTTTACGAATTACGCAGTCGTTAAGCGCATAATCAATTTCAAGAATGGCTTGATTAGTAGCACCTAAATATTGTCGTGTACCATTAAATTCTACTTCGTCTATTCCAAAAGCGTTTTGAGAACAAGGTTGGTTAATAGTTCGACTATAAGTTGTAGCAGTTGTGGTTGGTGGTATTTCAGCATCAATTTGTATTTTGCTATGGCTGTATAATATTTGATTATTGGTCAATGTTAGTTTATATTTCCATTCTTTTAATCCTGCTGTCGTATACGTTACATTTTTTATCCGACCAAATGTAACAGTTTGATAACCTAAACCGTCATTAAAATCAATGGCAATACTTTGCACACTACTGACTTGATTGGTGTACCACAAAGAAGCAGGTAATTGCACTTGCATTGATAGACTGTTGTATTTTACTATGGGTGCAGTTACTGCAAATACTTGTTTTTCATCATACGGATTTTGCCAAATGCCACCTACAAACTTGTCATACAACTTGCCATTTGTAATTGTAATTGTGTTATTTGGTGCATTGGGTTTAAACTCGTTGTATTTGTAATACAAACCACTCAATACTATTTTATTGGTTTGGCGGAGATTGTCCCAGTTGTTTTTGAAAATTGTTGGATTTACTAAACCAGTAACATTAGCATTTACACGAGCCATAAGTAAGGTATTGTAAATGCCTGTATATGTGCCTTTGTTTGTAATGTTGTTGCTGGTAAGCACTCCATTAAAATTGGATAGTTCTTCAAATTCCATTGCATAATCTACTAGTAATTTGTGCGGAATTCTTGTTTTGTCTAGGTTTGAAAAGGTACTGTTTATTTGTGTGGCATAATCGGTACTTACCGTTTGAGCGGTTACAAATTGGGTTGCAAAAAGGCAAAGCAGTAGCAACCCTTTGCTGAAAAAGAGTAATTTGTTCATAATTTAATTGTGTTTAAAAGTTACTAATTTGTGTATTGCATATCAAATCTTCCGTCACGGATTTGATGTACAACACCATATGTGTCAAGTATATCAAACCAAAATGTACCTGAAACAATATGATTTACTGTGTCTAATTTTGTTATAGTTAATTTTCCTGTATGAGTGTTTGATGTATAGTTATTTAAAGTATTAAAAGTATAAATACCCGAAGCATTTCCATCAATATGTTCAAATAAATCATAACTTACTGATTGCTGAATTTGTTTTTTTTGTGTTCCTACTGTAATGCCATAAAGATTAAAATTAGAATCTTTATTATCAAAACCAACTACAAAATAATATTCACCACCTGTAAATTGATAAAAACAATTTTTAGAATTATTGTAATTACCTGGCAAAAAAGCCTTACCGTCTAAAAGACAACCTATTTTATTTGCCCCAGTTTGTGTCGCTGGTGGTAGTTTTTCTAATTCAGAAACTGGTTGTGGGTCGTCGTCTTTGTTGCAACACGATAAAGTAAGTGTTGCTAAAAAAAAGGTTATTATTTTTAATAAATTTTTCATAATATAATTGTGTTTAAAAAGTTACTAATTTGTGACTATTCTCGTTGATTTATAATTTTAGATTTAAAGTGAAATTCATTATAAAATTATTTTGAGTATTGTTTATGATGATGTGAGGTACTAACCCAATTGATGTTCTCTTATTATCAAAAAATAAAATTTTTGTTTGTATAGGAAGTCCAATTATATTTTTAGGGTCTTCTTGAAAATGATTTGTATAATGCAAATATCCAACACCAATTTGTGGATTTATAGAGATAGATTTACAAATAAAAACCTTTTTTCCTACTAATAAATCGGATTCTAAAAATGCTTGTATATACCCATTTCTATTCTCTATATTTTTACTTATACCCCAACCTACAGAAATATTTGCTGAATAAGTAATAGATTCATGCTGATAAGAAAATTCATAGCCACCTGATGCTCCATTTTCTTTCCAAGAATTGAAATTTGAATAATAGCCTCCTGTAAAATCCATTGAAAATTTGTTTTTTGTTAGTTTTTGTGAAAGACAAAATATTGGCATCATTATTATTAAAAATGTTATATTTTTCATTAGAATTATTAATTTGTGTATTGAAAATCAAAACGCCCACTTCTTATTTGTACTGTTTCTCCTGCTGAATTTACTGCATCAAACCAAAAAGTTCCTGAAATTATTGAGTTTGATAAATCTAATCGAGTGATTTTTAGTTCTCCTGTTTTTATGCTGTTTGTGTAAAAATAATTTGAAGCACCAATACCATAAACCCCACCACCTCCGATAAAATCTGGTTGAAATATAGTATTACTTATGTTTAATGGATAAATTGAATTTGTTGCTAAACTAATTTCGCCAGTTCTAACAGAAACAGTTTTTCCAATACTTTCTCTATTATCATTAATTACCAAATTAAAATAAAATTTTCCATTTAAAAATTCATAATTACATAAGAGTGCAGCATTTAATCCTCTTTGATGAGGAATAAATACTTGTCCATTTAGCAAGCAACCTGCTGTATTTGCACCAGTTTGGGTTTCAGCTGGTAGTTGGTCTTTACTTGAAGATGGGTTGTCATCTTTATTGCAACACGAAAGTGTAAGTGTTAATGCAAATAATAAAATTAAATTTTTCATAGTGTGTTGTTTTTATAATGTTCATCAAATATAGTACTCTTTTGTTATGAGAATGTTATGTCTCTTTTTTGTGCGGTTTATTTGCGTTTTGTGTAGCTCAATGGTTTCCTCCAACAACTAAATAAAAGAAAGTTATTTCGTTTTTAACATAGTGTGTCTGTTTTGCGAAAGTACAAACAAAAAAAATACTATGCAACTTATTTATAAAAAAGCCACAAGAATAAAAATTATCGTAAAACAAACTTATAGAAGTTTTGAAGTAGGAATTATGAAGTAATAAGTATGAAGTAATAAGTATGAATTATAAAGTTAGAAGTAGGAAAACGAAAAAAAGAAGTTTGAAAAAATCTTTGGTGAGTGGAGACTGATTATTGGGGGTTGCCCGCATGAGGGATAGAGCAAGGCACCATGTGCTCGTGATAGCCCGACGGCAAAAAAAGGAAGCCCCGCCTGAAGGGTTTGGGGCGT
>NZ_MUGT01000005.1:9971-18849 GCF_002217205.1 Flavobacterium branchiophilum NBRC 15030 = ATCC 35035
ATGGTTTTGGTGTTTGTTTTTTAATTTTTTGTTTGGCTTTTGGTGGCAACGTATGATGAAGTAACATGTGTGCAAAATTTGTGCTGTGCTATTGATACTCCATGTTTTTTTGAAGTTCCTTATTTGAACTAAAAAACCCGTTTGTTTACAACGGTTTTTTTTATATTAGTCATTATTTTGTATTATAATGTTGGCAAATCGCCTTTGCCTTTTGTTGGCAAATTGGTAGAACCCATCAAATATAAATCTACTTCACGAGCGGCTTCTCTGCCTTCGGAAATGGCCCAAACTATTAAAGATTGTCCACGACGCATGTCGCCTGCGGTAAAAATATTGGGTATGTTGGTTTTGTAATTGGTTGCTTGATAATTATTTCGAGCATCGATTTCGATTCCCAATTGGCTGCTCAAAGTTTTTTCTGGTCCGGTAAAACCAAGGGCTAAAAGGGCTAAATCGCAAGGCCAAATTTTTTCGGAACCTTCTTTTTCTATCAATTCTGGGCGTTGTCCTGGTAGGATTTTCCAAGAAACCTCAACGGTTTTTAGTCCAACTAATTCTCCTTTGTCGTTTGTTAAAAATTCTTTGGTGTTGATCAACCAATTTCGGTTGCAACCTTCGTCATGGGATGACGACGTTTTGAGTTGCAATGGCCAATAAGGCCAAGGGGTAGAGGCGCTTCTGCCAACGGGTGGTTTTGGCATGATTTCAAAATTTGTAACCGATTTGGCTCCTTGTCTGTTTGATGTTCCTACACAATCAGAGCCTGTGTCGCCGCCGCCAATCACGATAACATCTTTGCCTGTGGCAACAATTTGATCGGGAATTTCTTCGCCATAAAGGGCTTTTGTTTGTTGTGTTAAAAAAGTCATGGCTTGCACCACGCCTTTGCTGTCTGCTCCTTTGGTTGGCAATCCACGTCTGTCTGTGGCACCTCCACATAGTACAACGGCATCAAAAGCTTTTAGTTCTTCTGTACTATAATTGACTCCTACATGGACATTGGTTTTAAAAACAATGCCTTCTGCTTCTAATATGGCCACTCGTCTGTCTATAATCCCTTTTTCAAGTTTAAAGTTTGGAATACCATATCGTAACAAGCCACCAATAGCATTGTCTCTTTCAAAAACTGTAACGGTGTGTCCGGCTCTGTTGAGTTGTTGTGCGGCCGCCAATCCTGCTGGTCCAGAACCTACAATGGCCACCGTTTTTCCTGTTCTTACAGCTGGAATTTGAGGTTTTATCCAACCTTCTGCAAATCCTCTTTCTACGATGTTTTTTTCTATGTTTTCAATCGAAATTGGGTCTTTTATGATGCCTAATACACATGATTTTTCGCAAGGAGCTGGGCATAATCTTCCTGTAAATTCTGGAAAATTATTGGTAGATTGCAAAATGTTTAATGCCCCTTGCCATTCTTCTTCATGCACCATATCGTTAAAATCGGGAATTAAATTTCCCAACGGGCAAGAACTGTGGCAAAAAGGTATGCCACAATCCATACATCTCGAACCTTGTTGTTTGATATGGTTTGGTGCTAATGGTATTGTAAATTCATTATAATTGTTTACACGCTCGGCAACTGCCAAATTGCTTTCGTCTATTCTGTCAAATTCTTTAAATCCGCCTATCTTTCCCATGATATTTTATGCTTTACTATTCGTTATTGTATTTTTAATTTAAAAGTCAAAAATGATTATCCCACTAATTCTTTTTCTTTAGCTAATCGCTCTAATGCCTTTTTGTAATCTACGGGCATTACTTTGATAAAATGCTTTTGTTGGTTGTCCCAATCTTCCAAAAGTTTTTTTGCCAAAGGACTGTTGGTATATAACGAATGATTTTTTATTAATTTTCTTATTAAAGTTACATCAGATGCTTCTAATGGTTCTAGTGCCACCATTTCTTTGTTGCACAAACCGTTTTCAAATTGTTTTTTGTCGTCAAAAACATAAGCTACACCACCGCTCATTCCAGCTGCAAAATTGCGACCTGTTTTTCCTAAAACAACTACAACTCCGCCTGTCATGTACTCGCAACCGTGGTCGCCAATACCTTCGACAACTGCAGTTGCCCCCGAATTTCTAACAGCAAAACGCTCTCCTGCCATACCATTGATGTAAGCTTCGCCCGTAATAGCACCATATAGAGCCACGTTTCCGATGATGATGTTTTCCTCTGGTTTAAAAGTAGCTGTTGGTGGTACTTTGATAATTAATTTACCTCCAGACAATCCTTTCCCTAAATAATCATTACAATTACCATGAATTTTAAACGACAATCCTTTTGTTGCAAATGCTCCAAAACTTTGTCCTGCCGAACCAGTAAAATCTACCAATATGGTATCGTCTGGCAATCCTTGAGCTCCATATATTTTTGAGATTTCGTTACTCAAAATGGCACCAACAGATCGGTCTGTATTTTTGATATTAAAAGTAACTCTTGTTTTTTCTTTTCTATAAATAGATGGAATAGCCGCTCTGATGATATCAAAATCCAATACATTTTCTAAGGCATGGTCTTGGGTTGTGGTATTGCAATTTGGAACTTCTTTGGCTTTTTCTGGTTTGTATAAAATAGTGGACAAATCCAAACCATTGGCTTTATAATGATCAATGGCTTTATTAACATTTAATTTTTGGGACTGCCCTACCATTTCTTTCAATGTTCTGAAACCCAACTGGGCCATAATTTGTCTTAACTCTTCTGCAATGAAATACATAAAATTGATGACATGTTCTGGAGTTCCTTTGAAGTTTTTTCTCAATTCAGGATCTTGTGTAGCAATACCCACAGGACAAGTGTTCAGGTGGCAAGCTCTCATCATGATACAACCTGATGCAACAAGCGGTGCAGTGGCAAACCCAAATTCTTCTGCTCCTAATAAAGCTGCAATGGCAACGTCACGACCCGTTTTTAATTGTCCGTCGCACTCTAAAACAACCCGACTTCTTAAATCGTTCAAAATCAACGTTTGTTGTGCCTCGGCCAATCCTAGTTCCCACGGAATACCTGTATGTTGCAAGGAAGTCAAAGGAGCAGCACCTGTCCCGCCATCGTATCCAGAAATTAAAATCACATCTGCTTTGGCTTTGGCAACTCCAGCAGCTATCGTTCCTACACCCACTTCCGAAACCAATTTTACATTGATTCTGGCTTCTCTATTGGCATTTTTTAAATCATAAATCAATTGCGATAAATCTTCAATCGAATAAATATCGTGGTGTGGCGGTGGCGAAATCAACCCTACATAAGGTGTAGAATTTCTGGTTTGTGCAATCCAAGGTACAACTTTATCGCCTGGCAATTGTCCGCCTTCTCCTGGCTTGGCTCCTTGTGCCATTTTGATTTGTATCTCTCTTGCATTGGACAAATAATTGATAGAAACTCCAAATCGTCCTGAAGCTACTTGTTTGATGGCACTGTTTTTAGAATCGCCATTCAATTCTTTTTGAAAACGTTTTGGGTCTTCTCCACCTTCTCCCGAATTGGATTTTCCACCAATTCTGTTCATGGCAATGGCTAAATTTTCGTGTGCCTCTTGGCTAATAGAACCATAAGACATGGCTCCAGTTTTGAAACGTTTTACAATTTCTGTCCAAGGTTCTACTTCGTCAATGTCAATAGGATCTAAATTATTAAATTCAAACAATCCTCTAATGGTCATTAAATTTTCAGATTGTTCATTGACGGTTTTAGCATATTCTTTGTAGGCCTCTGGACTATTCAATCTTACGGCTTGTTGCAATTTTGCAATAGTCGTAGGGTTAAACATGTGTCTTTCGCCATTTCTTCTCCAGCGGTATATTCCTCCTATTTCAAGGGGTAATAAGTTAGCAATTTTTGAATTTGGAAAAGCTTTTTGATACCTTTTTTTAACTTCTTTTTCAAGTTCTATCAATCCAATTCCTTCAATACGAGATGGGGTATATGGAAAATATTTTGAAGTAAATGTTTTATTTAATCCTAAAATTTCAAAAATTTGAGCTGCTCTATAAGAATGTAAGGTAGAAATACCTATTTTGTTCATGATTTTCAGAATTCCTTTTGCAATGGCTTTATTAAAATTCTTAACTGCATAATCTGCTTTTACTCCTGTTATCAATCCTTTTTGTACTTGATCGTGTATGATTTCATTAACCATATAAGGATTGATTGCAGAAGCTCCATAACCGAATAATAAAGCAAAATGGTGGGGTTCACGAGGTTCTGCAGACTCGATGATGATTCCAAATTTAGATCGTACCCGTAACTTGTTTAAGGAATGATGGATATAAGAACAGGCCAATAACATTGGAATTGGAGCTAAGGCCTCTGTTGCACCTCTGTCCGATAGAATAATAATATTAGCCCCATTTTCAACCGCTTTGAAAGTAGCTTGAACACATTTTTCTAGGGCTCTTTCAAGTCCATTGACTCCTTTTTCTATTTTATATAATGTAGTAATGGTTTCCGATTTAAAATCGGCATGTTCAATGGTGCGTATTTTATCCAAATCTTCATTTGAAATAACAGGATTTTGAATTTTTAGTTTTTTACATTGTTTGGCTTCAATGTCAAAAATATTAAAATCGCCTCCAATGGCAAGGCTAATGTCTGTAATGATTTCCTCACGAATACCATCCAATGGCGGATTGGTAACTTGTGCAAATAATTGTTTGAAATAATTATACAACAATTGAGGTTTGTCCGACAACACCGCTAGTGGAGTGTCGTTACCCATAGAACTGATGGCTTCTTGACCCGTTTCTCCCATTGGATTGATAATGGTTTTCAAATCCTCATTGGTGTAGCCAAACAAACGCTGTCTGGTTTCAAAGTCTAAATTTTCGGTTGGTAACTGGTATTCTTTATAAGGTATGTTTGACAATTGCAACAAATTATCGCTAACCCATTGTTTGTAAGGTCTTTTTGTAACAATATCGTGTTTTACTTCGTCGTCTTCTACAATTCTGCCTTTGTTCATATCCACCAAAAACATTTTTCCAGGTTCCAAACGACCGTGTAACACCACATCTTCTGGCTTAATATCTAAAACACCAATTTCTGATGACATGACTACAAATCCATCTTTGGTAAGTGTATATCGAGAAGGACGCAATCCATTTCTATCCAACAAAGCACCAATAACATTACCATCTGTAAATGGTATAGAAGCGGGCCCATCCCAAGGTTCCATTATACAAGAATTGTATTCATAAAATGCTTTTTTCTCTTCAGACATGGTTTGGTGTTTTTCCCAAGCTTCTGGAACAACCATCATCATGGCTTCTGGCAACGTTCTGCCTGTCATCAATAACAATTCAACCACCATATCCATCGAAGCAGAATCGGATTTACCTTCAAGAATTATGGGGAATAATTTTTTAATATCATCACCAAAAACGGCACTTTTCATCAATTCTTCTCTCGATCTCATGCGGCTAATATTGCCTCTCAACGTATTGATTTCGCCATTATGACACATGTATCTAAAGGGTTGAGCCAAGTCCCAAGAAGGGAAGGTATTGGTAGAAAAACGTTGGTGTACCAATGCCAGTCGGGTTACCAAATCCGAATCGGCCAAATCTACATAATACCTGCTGATGTCTTCTGGCATGAGCAAACCTTTATATATAATGGTAGTGGTAGAAAGGCTCGAAAAATAAAAACGGTGGCTTTCTGAGATTTTAGATTTAATAATTTGATGCTCGGCAATTTTTCGGGCAGCAAATAATTTGGCATTAAATTGTTGTTCGGTTAATTCTTGGTTATTTTTACCAATAAATACTTGTTTTACCGTGGGTTCTTTTTCGGCAGCAATAGCCCCAAGGTTTGAAGCATCAACAGGAACCGTTCTCCAACCTAAAATTTGAAGGTTTTGATTTTTGATTTCTGTTTCAAAAGTATCCATACAAAAAGCCATTTGATTTTTGCTTTTTGGCATAAAAACCATACCTACACCGTATTCTTTAGGTTCAGGGAGGTCAAAAGTACATACTTTTTTGAAAAAAGCGTGAGGAATATCAAACAAAATACCAGCACCATCGCCCGTCCTTCCGTCCGAACTTACAGCACCACGATGTTCTAATTTTATAAGAATATCTAATGCTTTATGAATAATATCATTTGATTTTATGCCATTCAAATTGCAAATAAACCCTGCTCCACAGTTGTCGTGTTCAAATTCTGGTAAGTATAACCCTTGTTCCTTAACTCTCATTTTTTTAAATTTTTATTTTAATTTTTAATAATCAAATAAGATTTATATGATACAAATCACAGCTCTATTTTCGATAATAAATTTTTACTAAAGTAGCTATTTTAACATTATGTTAAAAAAAAAAATTGAAATTCCATTCATTTTTGTTTATATATCAATTTAATTTCGAGAAAATATTAAAAACATAAAATAGATGGAATTCAATTAACAAATTGATAATTTTAATTCTAAAAAATTCTCTGAAAAAGGCTCAAAACGATAAATTATTCTCAAACAAAATAAAAATTTCAAACGATATAGTGCCAAAAAATGATTTTTTACATCAAAAAACATAATTTTAGTTAAAGAAAATCGAGATTTTGAATTAAATTCAAAGTTTTTGTAAATTTTATAATTTTTATTCGCAAAAACATTTCTTTTTTAACATAAAATAGTTAATTTTGTTGCTTTAAAACAAGTCATAAAAAAAAAATATGGACATACACGAATATCAAGGTAAAGAAATTTTGGCCAGCTATGGCGTAAAAGTTCAGCGAGGTTATGTGGCAAACAACCCACAAGAAGCCGTAGCCGCTGCAAAACAATTAACAGCCGAAACAGGAACAGGCTGGCATGTTATCAAAGCTCAAGTACACGCAGGTGGTCGTGGAAAAGGTGGCGGTGTTAAACTTGCAAAAAATTTAGAACAAGTGGAGCAATTAGCAGAACAAATTATTGGAATGCAATTGATTACACCTCAAACCTCTGCCGAGGGTAAAAAAGTACACAAAGTACTTGTGGCTGAAGATGTTTATTATCCAGGCGAAAGCGAAACTTCTGAATTTTATATGTCAGTTTTATTAAATAGAGGTAAAGGCCGCAACATGATTATGTACTCTACCGAAGGTGGAATGGATATTGAAGAAGTGGCAGAACATACTCCTCATTTAATATTTACTGAAGAAATCGACCCAACTGTTGGTTTACAAGCTTTTCAAGCCAGAAGAATTGCATTTAATTTAGGGTTATCTGGAACTGCATTCAAAGAAATGGTGCAATTTGTAGGTGCTTTATACAATGCTTATATAGGTTCTGATGCTTCGATGTTTGAAATTAATCCTGTTTTGAAAACATCTGACAACAAGATTATTGCTGTTGATGCTAAAGTGAATTTGGACGACAATGCCCTTTACAGACACCCTGCTCTTGCCGAAATGAGAGACGTTCGTGAAGAAAACCCTATCGAAGTTGAAGCTAAAGCCGCTGGATTGAACTATGTAGATCTTGACGGAACTGTAGGTTGTATGGTAAACGGTGCTGGATTGGCAATGGCTACCATGGATTTGATAAAATATGCTGGTTTTGAACCTGCTAACTTTTTGGACGTTGGAGGAACTGCAGATGCCAAACGTGTAGAACTAGCCTTTAGAATTATCCTAAAAGATCCGAACGTAAAAGCCATTTTAATCAATATTTTTGGTGGAATTGTACGTTGCGACCGTGTGGCTCAAGGGGTAGTTGATGCTTACAAAAACATGGGAGATGCTATTAAAGTGCCTATTATTGTTCGTTTGCAAGGTACCAATGCTGAAATTGCTAAAGAATTAATTGACAATTCTGGTATGCCTATATTATCGGCTGTTCAATTTCAAGAAGCGGCAGACCAAGTTCAAAAAGCTTTGTCTTAACGAATATAAAACCTTTTCATTTGGTTTGAAATAATCAAATGATTTTCTAAAAAAAATAGATTAAACCTATTACAATGGTTTAATCTATTTTTTTTTTCTTCACTTTAAAATCGTTTTAAAATCAAAAAATCCCGAATGTACATTCAGGATTTTTCTTTTTATTAATCTTAAAATTACGGTTCCGACGAAAAAAGAGTCTCTTCAAAGGGTCAAACACTTATTGCTTTTTTTGCGAGTTTTCTTTTTTCGCCGGAACCTTATTATGAGCGACAAAGTTATAAATAATTAACTTATAAAAAAAGTATTTAATACTTATTTTTTTTGTTCTAAATTAAAATTCAAGCTAATCTTAACATTTTCAGCTATTTTGCCTCTTACTATACTAGGAATTTCTATTTTATAATCTTGTGGTTTTACCGTCAAATTACCCATTAATTGGGTTCTATCACCTGAATTGGTTACTGTTAATTTGGTTTTAACATGCTTGGTAACACCATGAATGGTCAAATCACCTTCTACTTCATACAGTTTATTGGAAGTTGATTTAGCGCCAGCATAGTTGTTGATTTTTCCTTTGAAAGTAGCTTTTGGAAATTGAGAAGACTCCATATAATTTTCATTAAAATGCTCTTCCATCAATGGAACTTTAAATTTGAATGATTTTATCAAAACCAACACGGCAATTTCACCATTGGACTCGTCCAAAATGCAAGAGGCACTGTTGTTTTTTGCGGCAATCTCTTCAAAAGCGGGCATCGATGCTTCAAACTTGATTTCACCATTTCGGGTCATCATTTTTTGTGCCAATACCGAATGACCGATACAAAGACAACAAATAATTTGTACTATAGTTTTCATAAATTTGGTTTTTTATTTTGTTAATCAAGGCATTTTTGTTTAAATAATTTTCAAACCGTTTGTTCCATTAAGCTTTAGCTCATTTGGTATAATTATTAGATATTATATCAAATATACATATAAATAGCCCAATCAACTTGTTCTTTTTTGCTAA
>NZ_MUGT01000005.1:18958-22530 GCF_002217205.1 Flavobacterium branchiophilum NBRC 15030 = ATCC 35035
TAAATATATTTGGTATTAGTTGGCAAAACCTTGAGTTTTCCATAATTTTATCATATCAATACTGGCTTGAGGCAAAGGATCGCCTGGAGGCATCACACTGCCACAAGATGCCTCAATTCTACATATCAAATTGCCCGAATTGGTAGCTGTTTTCACGGCACTATAACTGTCTAAGGCTGGCAATTGTGCTCCTGTGGCATGGCATCCTACACATTTTGCATTGATAATTGACGCTACGTTTGTTGTATAAGTTGGTGTAGCCACTGCAACCGAAATGTCTTGATAAGTATTAGATTCACAAGAGGTTAGCAAAGCTAAAAAGAAGCAAAATACAAGCTTTTTTATTATTTTCATATAGGTAAAATTTATTGGTTATTAATTATACATGTCATCGCCTTTTATTTTTGGTGTTTGTTTAAACAATCCCATTGTGGATGACGATTTCATAGTTATAAAATTTTTCATTTTAATCAAAAAAAGATGGTATTACATTGCAACTAAGCAAAACCATTTATTTAGCAAAGTCAAATATACAATTGCAATTAAAAAACCCTGTACATATTGAAACCAAAAAAGATGCCTTTGCCAGCTGTAATTCCTGTTGCATTGGTTAAAAATGAAACATCGTTCATGGCTTGGCTGTTGGACAAAACCATTTGAAACACATGTCCTCCTGTTTCAATATCTAAACCAATTGATAGTGGATTGTGGTAGATGGAAGTGTAACCTTCGGGCAAATTGAGTCTTGCGGCATACTCGGCATTCAGACTCAATCTTTTGGTGAGTTTGTATCGGGCGCCTGTGGCCAATAGGAATTGATTTTTTTGGTCGGTAATGCCGTCATACAGGTTTTTGTGAACAAAAATTGGAGCCAATTGTAAGGAAAATTCATTGGTGAATTTTTTAGAAACCAATAATTGTGTGGTATAGGCCAATCGGTTGGTAGCTTTTAGACCTGGATACAAATCGGTGCTGAGTGCCGAGTTGATGTCTAAAGTATGATATGCAACTATTGAAACAGGAAAGCCATTATCTAGTTGGTTTGCTAACTTATATTTGGCTGCTATTTCATACGTTTTGTTGAGGGTGTGTCTGGAAAGTCCAACAGAAAAACCATCTGTAACACCATATATGCCTCCTATTTTGGTAAAAGCGTTATCCAATCCAAAAAAATTATTGATTCCGTTTGACAAATCCCCAAAACGATGCGATATTAAAATATAAATTTCGCCTTTGGCTGGCAATTTGGTAGATTGCATGTTTACAATTTGCAGGGCTTTAAAAGCCGATGTGGTAGTGTTTTTTTCGGTCTTTTTAGTATCCAATTCATTCAACAAATCGTCTTGAGCCATGGCTCCCCACGAACTCAAAATTAAGACACTTAAAACTATTTTCTTCAAATTAATCATATTACATTCTTTTAATTTATTATTTTTTCATACGTAAAGGCAAAAATAAAAAGGGTATTACTATTTTCAAACATACTATTTTAAGTATTATTTGTAAATAAAAACTGTTATTGATGGACAAGCTCACACTGGTCCAAATGGACTTCTTCTAACAATTCGTCATAGCCTACTATTCTGCCTTTTATAGTTACTTTTTGGTTTGTACTGATACCCAAAATTTCACTGTTAAAAGTAGCATTTACACCTTGCTCTAATTGAATGGTTTGGTTTGTAAAAGCCACTACCATTCCTGTAACAGCAACTGGTTTTTCTAAATATTTTGTATTGGCTTGTGTTGTATTTTTTGAAAATTCTTCTTTCAATGTTGCAGCACTTACCTCATAAAGGGCTTTTTCAGACGCTACGTTTCTAGCCCCGCCAAACATCATATAATAATAGCCCAATGCAGCCAAAATAACTAATGCTGCTAATGCAAAAATAAACTTTTTCATAAAACAATAAACTTTAAAGTTAAAAAAAAAACTCCAATTTGAATTGGAGCTTTATAAGGGTTTGGAATTATTCTTTAATGATTTTTTTCCAAACTTTGCTGTCTTTGCTTTCCAATTCTAACATGTATATACCTGAACTTAAATCAGATAAATTAATGGCTTTTTGAGCATTTTGATCTTCAATTGAAATGGTTTTGATAAAAGTTCCAATTTGTGAATACACATTAATTTTTGATAAACTTATAGGTGTTTCGATATTGAAAATACCCGTTGAAGGATTTGGAAAAATAGCAGCGGCAGTTAATTTTGAAAAATCGTCGTTGCCCAATGTTGTAGTTATGGTTGCAGATCCTTTGTTTGAACTTGCGTGTTGAGCAATAGAAGTACTGCTGCCTTTTGCATATATTACAGAAATGTTTGCTGCTGCATTTGTAAACGTATAATTTCCTGCTGCAGACAAAGCTCTTGTGGCTACTACCGTTCTTGTAGAACCTGAAACAGTATCTGAAGTTACAGTCCAGTTTTGTGTGGCATCGGCTGTTGGTGCGCTATAACCACTAAGGCTGTAATCTCTACTCGAAGAGGCATTCCAAATAAATAAATCTGACACTGAAGACATACCTGTTCCGCCAAATCCTATGGCCAAATAAGAGGTGCTTGGTCCTGTTAGGGTTAGCGTTACAGTGCTAGCATTGGTATCAATTTTGGCAGTCATCCCGGTACTCCCTAAAGAGGTGACGCTAGAGGAATAGCTTTGAGCCATTGTGCTCCCCATACCCAATAATAATGTTAAAGCAAGTAAAGTTTTTTTCATAATCTATAGTTTTAAAAGTTTTAATATTTGTTCATTTCCTAACGTTGTGGCATATTCAAATGCGGTTTTATTTTCAGAATTTACTAGCGACTTGTCTGCTTTATAATCTAATAAAATTGAAACCATTTGACTATTATTATTTTGCACGGCATACATCAAGGGCGTCATCCCTTTGGTATCCGTCAAATTTGGGTTGGCTTTATTCTTTAATAAAACCTCAACCAATTGTACATCATTTCTAAATACAGCTGCCGTTAAGGCAGTACCATATTCGGAAACATAATTGACATTGGCCTTATGTGCTATCAAAAATTGAGCCACAGCGGTATTCCCTTTATAACAAGCCAATATCAGAACACTCATTTGTTGTTCATTGAGGGCATCTACGCAACTTGGATTTTGCCGATAACAATCGGACATTTCTAAAACGGTGCCTTTTCTTGCAATATCAAAAATGTTTTTGGTTTGAGAAAAAACATTTATTGAAATTAAAACAACAAAAATAAACAATATTTTTTTACATGCCATATTATTAGTCATTTTATTTTCTACAAATATACAAATAAAATTAATTGCAACATGTTAGATAGCTAACATTCTGTTATTTTATCCTTTTTTTAACGTTTATTGGTATTATTATCCGATAAAATGCTTATTAATAGACCATTAGTTCGTTCAGCATTTTGTATTATTGTTTCCATTTAAATTATTTTTTAAGAAAAAACTTATGTTTTTGAATGCTAATTTGTTTGTTAGCCCGATTAAATGGCAATATTTTTTTTTTATTTTGAAACAGTCAATACTTTGTAGGGCAAAATAGCGTGTTCAAGAAGTCGATAGGTTATACCAAATATACAT
>NZ_MUGT01000051.1:0-296 GCF_002217205.1 Flavobacterium branchiophilum NBRC 15030 = ATCC 35035
TCATCTTTTTAATTTTTTTTAAATGAAAAAAAATATATGTTTTTTCTTTCAAAAAATAAACAACTCAATCCATCCGAGTTGAACTGAAAAATAGATAAATGGTTGAATTTTATAAAATAATCAGGGGGTTACAAACAATTCTAACTATTTGGGATGGTGCTAATTTTTCTAAAGCATTTGAAAAAGTCAAAATTGAAGATAGATGCAATCAAACTTGAGCATTATGAAACCAGTTTAAAATCCTCTCATGATGCAAAAGTCGTTATTGACAAGGCATTTTTTGAAGGAAAATTAAA
>NZ_MUGT01000051.1:351-14709 GCF_002217205.1 Flavobacterium branchiophilum NBRC 15030 = ATCC 35035
TCTTTGGATTATTTTATAAATATATTTGGTGTTAAAAATATTTAAGGTTTTTATAAAAAAGAGCTGTTAATTACCACTTTCTTTTTTGGCTTGTTCTACCATAGTAGCGTTTGCAGTTATGGCAAATTCAACCCTTCTGTTTAATGATTTTCCTTCAGGAGTTTCATTTGAGGCAATTGGATCGGCAATTCCCATCCCTTGAATTCCAAATCGTGTGGAGGCAATTCCTTTTGATTCCAAATAAGACTTTACAGCTAAGGCTCTTTGTTCAGAAAGTGCTAGATTATACTCTGGTTTTCCTGTACTATCAGTGTAACCAAATATTGAAATATTTGTTTGAGCATATTCTTTAAACACAGGTACAAGTTTGTCCAAATTGGCTTTGGCAGTAGTTGTTAGTGTAGATTTATTAGTGTCGAACCGTACAGCATTTTCATTCAATGTAAGTTTTATACCCTCACCTACTCTTTCCACATTGGCTCCAGGCAAAGCATCTTCAATTTGTCGGGCTTGTTTGTCCATTTTATTTCCAATTAAAGCTCCTGTTCCGCCGCCAATAGCCGCCCCGATAGCCGCTCCCAATGCTCCATGTCCTCCGCCTCCAATATTGTTTCCAATAACGGCTCCTAAAATACCCCCTGCCAACACCCCAATTCCGGTTCCTCGCTGTGTGTTATTGCTGTTTTTAACACTATTGCAACTACTTAATATAAAACATGATAGCACTAAAAATGCCATTATAAATGTTGTAAATTTTTTCATTTTATTGATTTTTTAAGTTACTAGATTTTTTCAAATTGATACACAATGTCAGATAATTTGCCTCCAACATCCATTCTATCAATCAACTGAAAACTGGTTTCGGTTTGATTGGCAAGTTTCAAAAAATAACCTTCTTTCACTTTTTGAGCTTTCAATCCAGCATTCAAAATTTTCAATCCAAACATCCCTTCTTGATTAACACTCCAAACAATGTCTGACGAAAAGTTGGCACACTTAGTATCTTTCAAATTCAGGCTGCCTTTGTTATTATTAGAAATAAAAAACCACTGACTACCTACAAAACACTGACTATCAGCTATTTGAAAAGCATTAACTTTAAAATATTCCTGACCAACATAGCTTACTTTTGTAATCTGCCAATTGCCTTTGATGGTAACTTGTGCTTTTTTGTCCAAAGCGGTTTGTGGGTTTGTCTTACAAGACATTATGGATAGTAAGACAACCATTCCCATTAAAAAATTTTTCATTTGTTTTTGAATTAAATTAATTTATTTGGGTACAAAATTAGTCTTTAAAACAAAGGGCAACAAACAAAATAGGTTTTTTAACAAATTTAAAATTTCAAAATCAATATTGATTTTCAATTTGCCTTTTAGCTTCGC
Organism: Flavobacterium branchiophilum NBRC 15030 = ATCC 35035; assembly: GCF_002217205.1. GTDB lineage: Bacteria > Bacteroidota > Bacteroidia > Flavobacteriales > Flavobacteriaceae > Flavobacterium > Flavobacterium branchiophilum. Next base: position 1,737 of record NZ_MUGT01000051.1, read on the forward strand.
CAATTACAAAAGCACAAGCATTTGCTAGATTATAGCTTCGTACAAGAGGTGAAATTGGTATTTTTAGATGGTTTTCAAATTTTGATAATATTTCCTTGCTTAAACCTACGCTTTCTTTACCAAAAACCAGCCAATCACCATCTTGAAACTGGGCTTCTAAATACGACTTTTCAGCATGAGATGACATCAAAAAAACCCTTGACACATCATTAATTGCTTTCATCCAATCTGCAATTGAATCATATTCGTTCCAATCCAAATGTACCCAATAATCCAAACCCGAGCGTTTAAGGTGTTTATCTGAAATTTCAAACCCATAAGGTTTAATTAAATGTAACCTGTTTTCGGTGCCAACACACAAACGACCAATATTTCCTGTATTATTAGGAATTTCGGGTTCTATCAATACTATATTTAACATTTTTTATAAATTTAATTTATATGATGTAATTTCTTGCACATCGCCAGCTTGCATCCCATTTAGCAAAAAATCATCTATTCGTACACGGACCAATCTAAGTGTAGGAAATCCAACGGCAGCGGTCATTTTTCTAACCTGTCTAAATTTACCTTCTTTTAATGTAATAGATATCCAAGATGTTGGGCCATGTCTGTCGTCTCTTATTTTTTTGGCTCGAATGCCAAAATCAGGTATATTGTTTATTTTCAATACTTTACAAGGTTTTGTTAAATATTTTCCACCATCAAGACCTATCAAAACACCCTGCTGTAATTGTTCCAAAGCGGTTGCGGTTATCAATCCATCTACTTGAACGTAATATTCTTTTTCTACTTTTTTACTCCTTATCAGCTCGCTCATATTGCCATCGGTTGTAAGCATCAACAAGCCTTCCGAATCTTCATCTAAACGACCTATAGCCATTGTACCTTCGGGAAAATTGTATAATTCGCCTAACAATTTTTTGTTTCTTTTCAAATTGTATTTGAATTGGCTTAAATATCCATAGGGTTTAAATATCAAATAATGGTAGTCCATTTGATTATAATTGAATGTTTTGAATGGAATAAATTATATATTGAATATCGTTTTTATATTATTTTTGTAAGCATTAAACCATCTCTTATTGGCAATAAATAAGTGGTTACTCGAGGGTCGTTTTTGATAAGCGCATTATATTCTAAAAGAATTTTGGTGCTTTTGTCGTTTTTTTGTAGAGGCTCAACAACTTTACCACTCCACAAAACATTGTCAGACAAGATAATACCACCTTTGTTCATTTTTGGTACAATAAGTTGGTAGTATTGAATATAATTTTCTTTGTCGGCATCTATAAAAACCAAATCAAAAGTAACATCCAACGTGGGAATGATAGACAAAGCAGGCCCTAAATGTTGGATAATTTGGTTTCCCCAAGGGGATTTATCAAAATACTTTCGTTGAAAATCAACCAATTCCTCTTTGATATCTATGGTGTGTAACTGGCCATTTGCTTGCATTCCTTCGCACAAACACAAAGCCGAATAGCCTGTAAACGTGCCAATTTCGAGTATGTTTTTAGGAGCTACTAAATTTGAAATAAGGCTCAAAATCCTACCTTGAAAATGACCACTCAACATACGGGGCAAAAGTATTTTTTGATAGGTTTCTTTTTGCAATTCTGCTAATAAACCAGGTTCATTTTCAGTATGTTGCTCAATATATTCTTCTAATGCTTCAGACAAAAAGTGCATAAAATAATGGGGTTACAAACTAATTACTTTGATTTGATTTTTGACAATTTCAGCAACTTTGCGGGCTTCGTCCATGTTTTCATTTATTATGGTTACATGTCCCATTTTTCGGAAGGGTCGTGTTTGTTTTTTTCCATAAATATGAGGCGTTACCCCCGAAATAGACATAATTTTATCTATATTTTGATACACCACTTGACCTTCGTAGCCCTCTTCGCCTACCAAATTGACCATAACTCCTGCTACTTTGCTAGCCGTATCGCCCAAAGGCAAATTGAGTACTGCCCGCAAATGATTTTCAAACTGAGAGGTATAACTGGCTTCTATACTGTAATGTCCCGAATTATGAGGTCGAGGCGCTACCTCGTTTACTAAAATTTCGTCGGACTGGGTTTGAAACATTTCAACGGCCAAAAGTCCAATATGATTAAATTGTTCCGATACTTTTAAGGCTATTTGTTGTGCTTTTTCGGCAATTGCCGCATCAATTCGTGCAGGACAAATAACATATTCTACTTGATTAGCTTCTGGATGAAATTCCATTTCTACTACAGGATACGTAACTACCTCTCCAGAGGGATTTCGACAAACCATAACGGCCAATTCTTTTTTAAAATCAACCATTTGTTCTGCAATACACTCGGTTTCTGGCAAATTTTGCAAATCGTTCATTGCTTTTACCACTTTTACACCATAACCATCATAACCAAATTCTGTACATTTCCAAACAAATGGCAAGTTAATTTGCTGATTTTCAAGAGCTAATTTCAAATCGACTAACGATTCAAATCGACAAAATGGTGCAGTTGGAATTTGATTTGCAGTATAAACATTTTTTTGAATGGCTTTGTTTTGAATGCGCTTCAACGTTTGATAAGAAGGATAAACTTGTAGTCCTTCTGATTCTAATTTTTGAAGTGCTTCTAAATTTACCAATTCAATTTCTACCGTCAAAACATCTACTTTTTTGCCAAATTCATAAACCGTTTCATAATCCATCAAGTTTCCTTTAAAAAATTGATTACAAGCTATTTTACATGGTGCCTCCTCACTAGGATCCAACACATAGGTCTGAATATCAAACTTTCGGGTTTCGGAAAGCAACATTTTTCCGAGTTGTCCGCCACCTAAAATACCAAGTTTAAAATCTGAAGAAAAAAAGTGCATATTATTTTTGGGTTTTGAATAATTTTAAAAATACTGGAAGTGTCGTTACAAAAACAATTCCTAAAACTAACAATTCTATATGTTTTTTGAGGTCGAAACCAAATTCGTCCAATATCAACTTTGATAAGTAATGTCCCGCAAAAATCAAACTAAACGACCATAAAATAGAACTCAACACATTGAAAAACATGAATTGTTTTTTGTCCATAGAAACAATGCCGGCAATTACAGGTGCAAATGTTCTAACAATTGGCAAAAATCTAGCATATATAATAGCTTTGCCCCCGTATTTATCAAAAAATGCTTTTGATTGATACAAGTATTTTTTCTTAAAAAACAAGCTATCCTCTCTGTTATATAGGTAGTTACCACTTTTTGCTCCAAACCAATACCCCGTCATGTTCCCTAAAATTCCCATAAGAGAAACCAAACTGGCTAAAATGAAAAGATTTAAAAAATCGCTACCAGAACTTATTTGTAACATGAGTGTTTCGCTGTAAATTCCAGACAAAAAAAGCAAACTGTCGCCAGGAAGAAAAAAACCTGCTAACAAACCTGTTTCTGCATACACGATAAATAACACTACAAATAAACCAATTTGAAAGCCGCCTATTTTGAGCAGTATATAAAATTCTGGGTTAAAAAGTTGTTTCCAGTCAAAGTCCATCATCATGAGTTTCATTTAAAATTAAGCCGTGAAATTACTAAAAATTGGCTAATGGTACAATTAATTATCAATATTTTAAGAAAAATAAAACACCTTTTTATATTAATTAATAAAGAAAATGTATATTTTTTTAATATTAATTACTTATTAATCAATATTTTAGATCATTATTTTTGTTTTTTTTGATAATAAAAAGCAGGTAAAAATAAAAGCAAAAAAATGGGCTGAATCAAAAATCGTCTGACATAAAAAAGAAACATTTTTTGATTATTGGCATCAAAATGGAGTAATGTAAAAAAGGTTATTATTAATAATATATAAAAGAAAAGATACAAAATTGCACTGAACTTGGTTAAATTTAAGTCTTTAAAAACCAAAAAAAGTATGATTATAGATAATAAGCTATTACAAAAATACCTCAATGTTAAACCAAAATACAAAGCCATTTGATCCATATTTGGAATGGGATTATTGTAAAAATCATTTTTAAAATAATGAATTAATGGGTCGTAAAACCATTGATTTTCAAAAACCCTCACTGCTATGATACCCAAAATGCAAATCATAACATATACTATTTTTAAATTATTTTTCATTTTTTAATGGTATTTGAAAAAGATTTAACCCAAAAAATCCATAATACTAATACTGTACCATATATAATTAAAGGAAACAAAATATCGTGCCAAAAATGCTCGAAGGTTGCATATTCAAATAGTAAAACCGCAAGTAATGCAATTCGTACGATATTTAAAACATGAATGATCAAAATTCCAAATAAGATATATCCCAACGTGTTTTTGAATTGTCCTTTAAATGCAATAATAAAAGCTACAAATAAAATGATAATACTAAGCCCATTACAGCCTTCGATAACCCTTAAAATATAATTTTTTTTATAAAAAAATTGTACGCAAGCCGATTTTATATCGTTTTGGATGTAAACATTTGGCGAAAATAACGATAAAAAGTCCTTGCTTTGTTTGGCTACCATTTGAGTAATGGGGTCTATTGTCATCACATATTGCGACAAATAAAAATGATAGGCAAAACTCATCAGGCTGTATGTAGCCAAAAATTTTAAAACAAAAACTAAAAAAGGTTTATAGAGCGTAAAATAATTTTTCAAAAGCTTCAATTTTTTAGACAAAATTAGTTTTTTTTTGTATAATACTATTATATTTGTTCAAAAAAAAATTATGATTTTTGAAGCATTAAAGCCCAAAGTAGCTACTATTGTTGGTGAAAACCAATGGTCATTTGACGAAAAATTATTGGCCATTTGCCAACTATTAGAACAAAATATAGCCCATTATAATTGGGTTGGATTTTATTTTAGAAATGGACAAAAAGAAGAATTGATTTTGGGTCCTTATATTGGTGCCCCAACAGACCATACGGTGATTCCATTTGGAAAAGGCATTTGTGGTCAGGTGGCTGTTTCCAATCAAAATTTTGTTGTTCCAGATGTTGCGGCACAGGACAATTATATTGCTTGTAGTTGGAGTGTAAAATCGGAAATTGTAATTCCACTATTTGTAGATGGCAAAAATATAGGACAAATAGATATAGACTCAAATCAATTAGACCCTTTTACAGAGGATGACGAGCGTTTTTTAGAGTTTGTCAATCAAGCCATTTCAAAAATATATCCAAAATCATAATTTAAAGTTTTTATTGAAATAAATAGTAAAAAAACACAATTAAACCTGATTTTTTGTTGTTATTTTTTAAAATTAATATAAAATAATAGGTGTTTTTATAAAAAAAATAAACCTAAAGAATATAAACTCAAGCAGGTTTTTGATTTTGATTGTATTTAAACAATTGATACAAAATACGGCTAATGTGTTCAGTTTGAATCATTTTGAAAAATCAAAAAGATTTGTTAAAAAAAATAAAACTTTTAAGATGAAAACAATATATTTGTACCAATTAAAGAATCTATGGAACTAAAACTAAATAAGCCGCTTTGTTTTTTTGATTTAGAAACAACAGGAACTGACATTGGAAAAGACCGAATTGTAGAAATTTCAATATTCAAAGTGTATCCAAATGGCAATAAAGAAAGTAAAACTTGGCTTGTGAATCCCACGGTTATGATTCCTGCACAAACAACAGCAGTACACGGAATTACAAATGAGCAAGTGGCCAATGAACCCACATTTAAAGAGTTGGCACCGTTAATTCACAACATGATTAAGGATGCCGATTTGGGGGGATATAATTCCGACAGATTTGACATTCCGCTATTGGCAGAAGAAATGTTGCGAGCAGGATTGGATTTTGATATGAAAAATAAAGTATCCATTGATGTTCAAACTATTTTTCATAAAATGGAAGAGCGTACGTTGAGCGCAGCATATAAGTTTTATTGTGGCAAAAGTTTAGAAAATGCCCATTCTGCCGAAGCAGATACAATGGCAACGTATGAAATTTTGAAAGCTCAATTGGACCGTTATCCAGAATTGGAAAATGATGCCAAATTTTTATCAGGATTTACCACACGAAAAAAAATTGCTGATTTTGCAGGAATGATTGCATTTGACAAAGATGATGAAGAAATATTTACATTTGGCAAACACAAAGGAGTCAAAGTAGAAAAAGTACTAGACACGGAACCTGGGTATTTTAGTTGGATTCAAAACGCAGATTTTCCTTTATATACAAAAAAAGTACTGACTGCCATAAAATTAAGAAAATTCAATAATAAATCATAAAAATACAATTTAGAAATTGTGCGATTAAAATAGACAAGCTATGAAAATAATTTGTATTGGTCGAAATTATGTAGAACACATCAAAGAGTTGCACAATGAACGACCAACGGAACCCGTGGTGTTTATGAAGCCAGACTCGGCTGTATTGTTAAAACAACATCCGTTTGTGATTCCTGAATTTTCAAACGATGTGCATCATGAAATAGAAGTTATTGTAAAAATTTGTAAAGTTGGTAAATACATCGACGCCAAATTTGCACACAAATATTATGATGAAATTAGTATAGGTATCGATTTTACAGCTCGAGATTTGCAAGACACTTTAAAAGCAAAAGGTTTGCCATGGGAAAAAGCAAAAAGTTTTGACGGATCGGCTGTTGTGGGTGATTTTGTTTCAAAAAATAATTTTACATCATTAGAAAATTTGCATTTTGAATTAACCAACAATGGCAAAACAGTTCAAGAAGGCTACACACAAAATATGATGTGGAAAATTGATGAATTAATAGCCTATATTTCGCAATATTTTACTTTAAAAATAGGTGATATCATCTTTACAGGAACACCAAAAGGAGTGGCAGCTGTTCGACCAAATGATGTTTTGGAAGGATTTTTAGAAGGAAATAAATTATTCAGAATAAATATAAAATAATGGCAATACACTACAATTTAGCAAAAGTGCATCAAATTTCGGAAAATGATGATGAATTTGTAAAAGAAATTATCAATTTATTTGTTACCGAAATTCCTGAAGATTTAGAAAAAATCAAAGATGCAATAGAAATCAAAGATTATAAAAACGCTTACGCATTTGCCCACAAAATAAAACCAACTTTTGACTTATTAAGCATGAGTTTGGCACATACCGAAATTTTGCAAATTGAAGCCTGGGCAAAAGCCGAAGGCAAACGCAAAGAAGTAAAAGAAATATTCAAAAGCATTAAAAATCAGGTGGATAATGCCGTGAAAGAAATTAAAAAAGATTTTAATTTAAAATAATCAAACATTTGAAAGCAGCAATTGTAACCATTGGCGACGAAATATTGATTGGTCAAATAGTGGATACCAACTCTAGTTTTATTGCCAAATCATTAGATAAAATTGGCATTGAAATATCTGAAATGTTATCAATATCCGACCAAAAACAAGCTATTTTGGATACATTAACGTGGTTTCAGAACAAAGTTGATTTGGTTGTCATTACAGGTGGACTAGGCCCCACAAAAGACGATATTACCAAAAAAACTTTTTGCGACTATTTTGATGATCAATTGCAAATTGATGAAAAAGTATTGGCACATGTTACCCAATTGATTGAAGGTTTTTATCAACGTCCAATAACTACAATCAATAAAGAGCAAGCCCTTGTACCCACCAGATGTACTGTTTTGCACAATCAGGTAGGTACGGCTCCCGGAATGTGGATGCAAAAAGACCAAACCGTTTATATTTCATTACCTGGAGTGCCCTTTGAAACCAAATATTTAATGGAAAACGAGGTTATCCCAAGGTTGATTTCAAAGTATAAAAGGCCTTACATCCTGCATAAAACCATCTTAACTTATGGCATGGGCGAAAGTTTATTGGCAGAAAAATTGGAAGATTGGGAAAATAATTTGCCCGAGTATATCAAATTGGCCTATTTGCCTAGTCCTGGGAGGGTTCGCTTACGCTTGTCGGCACGTGGCACAGACAAAGCATTATTAGAAAATGGGCTTGCAACACAAATACATTTGCTGCATGAACTCATTGGCGATACCATTGTAGGCTACGACGATTCGGAAACCATAGAGGTAGTTGTGGGGCAATTATTAAAACAACAAAAGACTACAATTGCAACTGCAGAAAGTTGTACGGGAGGCAAAATAGCCCAATTATTAAGTTCCGTTGCAGGAGCCTCTGGTTATTTTAAAGGAAGTATTGTGTGTTATGATACGGCTATAAAAACAACTGTTTTGAAAGTAGCCGAAAGCACATTGGCAACTTATGGAGTTGTTAGTCAGGAAGTTGCAGAGGAAATGGCTCATAAAGTAAAACACTTATTAAATACAGATTATGCCATTGCTACGACCGGCAATGCGGGACCATCTAAAGGTGATTTGGAAAAAAAAGTAGGAACAGTTTGTATTGCTATTGCAGGACCAAAAGGAGTCTTTTCAGAGACATTTAACTTTGGGCAACCACGAGAAAAAGTTATAGAGCGTGCCAGCATAAAAGGATTGGAAATGATACAGAAAGAAATTTTAAAAAATATATAATAAAGTTTTGGAAAATCATTTTAAATTTCTTTTCTTTGCACCCTCGATTTGAATAACGATAAAAGATAAGCATAATGTCAAGAGTTTGTAGCCTTACAGGTAAAAGAGCGATGGTAGGAAATAACGTTTCCCACGCTATGAATAAAACCAAAAGAAAGTTTTCTGTAAACTTACTAAAGAAACGTTTTTATCTTCCAGAGGAAGACAGATGGATTACTCTTAGAGTAGCTGCATCAACAATAAAAACTATTAACAAAAATGGAATTTCTGCTGTTTTGAAAAAAGCACAGTCAAAAGGGTTAGTAAAATAATCTTTTCAATAAATAAAGAGAAAAAAAATGGCAAAGAAAGGTAATAGAATTCAAGTTATTTTAGAGTGTACAGAACACAAAACATCTGGTGTTCCAGGAACTTCTAGATACATTACTACAAAAAACAAAAAAAATACTCCAGATAGATTAGAAATTAAAAAATTTAACCCTATCTTGAAACGTGTAACTGTTCATAAAGAAATAAAATAATTATTAGTCATGGCAAAGAAAACCGTAGCATCGTTACAAACAGCTTCAAAAAGATTATCAAAAGCCATCAAAATGGTAAAATCGCCAAAAACTGGTGCATATACATTCGTTGAAGCAATTATGGCTCCAGAAGCTGTAGATGAATTTTTGAAAAAACAATAATTCAATACGTATAAAATCACAAAGCTACTTTCTATTTTGAAAGTGGCTTTTTTTTGTTGTTATAAAATTTTAAAATCAATATGGAAAACCCACCTATTCCTATTAAAAATGACTATCAACACTTGTGGAGTGTTCCTGTAATTGTAACCGCTTTAGGATACTTTGTAGATATTTATGACTTGCTATTATTTGGTATTGTAAGGATTCCTAGTTTGAAAGCATTAGGACTGTCTGAAAACGAAGTGTCTAGCATTGGAACTAGTATTTTAAATTATCAAATGACTGGTTTGCTTATTGGGGGTATATTTTGGGGCATTTTAGGTGACAAAAAAGGCAGATTGTCTGTATTATTTGGATCTATTGTAACGTATTCATTGGCCAATATTGCTTGTGGCTTTGTTATGGATCCTACTGTTTATAAATGGTTGCGATTGTTAGCTGGCATAGGATTGGCTGGCGAACTTGGTGCAGGCATTACCTTGGTTTCAGAAATTTTGCCTAAACAAATTAGAGCTATTGGTACATCATTAGTAGCAGCAATTGGGTTGTTGGGCGCCGTTGTTGACTATTTTACAGTACAATTATTTGACTGGAGGATTGCATACTTTGTTGGTGGAGGAATGGGAATTGTACTATTATTATTAAGGATGAATGTGTTTGAATCGGCTGTTTTTGAAAAATTAAAGTCAAATAATCAAATCAAAAAAGGTCATTTTGGGATGTTGTTCAACTCAAAAAAAAGGTTTATTACCTATATAAAATGTATAGGCATTGGTGTACCCACTTGGTTTGTCATTGGTATTATGGCAACATTTAGTAATGAAATTGGAGCCGAAATGGGATTGCAAATACAACCTCGATTATCAATATTATGGGCTTATGTTGGACTTTCTATAGGCGATTTAGCAAGTGGATTGATCAGTCAATTTTTAAAATCAAGAAAAAAAGCTGTATTGTATATGATGTTATTTACATTAGCCATCAATACATTATTAATTTTTAATACAGTTACAAGTGATATACTTTTTTATCTATTGATGTTATTATTAGGACTTGGAATTGGCTACTGGGCAATGTTTGTAACAATTGGAGCCGAACAATTTGGTACAAATATAAGAGCTACTGCCGCTACTACCATACCCAATATGGTTAGAGGAACAGTAGTTTTGATGACTATGTTTTTTAGTTTTTTGAAAAATAATACATTTTCAATCCTAGAATCTTGTTTGATTTTGATGATTATTTGTTTTTTTATAGGAATTTTTAGCATATTAACAATTTCAGAGACTCACGATAAGGATTTGGATTTTATTGACGAATAAATTAAAAAAATATTAAATACATCATAAATTATTAATACTTTTGTAATAAATAATAACATAGAAACCATAAAAAATGAATTTTTTTCAAAAAATATTTTCTTCAGACAAAAAGCAAACGCTTGACAAGGGATTGGAAAAAAGTAAAAACAGTTTTTTTTCAAAACTCACAAAAGTTATTGCTGGAAAATCAAAAGTAGATGATCAAGTATTGGATCAATTAGAAGAGATTTTGATTGGTTCGGATGTTGGGGTTCAAACAACTTTAAAAATTATAGAAAGAATTGAAAAAAGAGTTGCTTCGGATAAATATTTGGGTACATCGGAACTTAATCAAATATTGAGAGACGAAATTGGGAGTTTGCTCTCGGAAACCAATATGGGTACGGCAACAGATTTTGTAATTCCAACACCATCCAAACCTTATGTATTGATGGTTGTAGGAGTGAATGGAGTGGGTAAAACCACTACGATTGGAAAACTGGCCTATCAATTAAAGAAAAAAGGATTTAAAGTAGTATTGGGAGCTGCAGACACATTTAGAGCTGCTGCCATAGATCAATTACAAATATGGGCCGATAGGGTTCAAGTGCCACTTGTAAAACAACAAATGGGGAGCGATCCTGCCTCGGTAGCTTTTGATACGTTGCAATCGGCAGTAGCACAAGATGCCGATGTAGTCATCATAGACACTGCTGGACGTTTGCACAATAAAATAGGGTTGATGAATGAATTAACCAAAGTTAAAAGAGTGATGCAAAAAGTAGTTGCCGATGCCCCACATGATGTGATGCTGGTATTAGATGGCTCGACAGGACAAAATGCTTTTGAGCAAGCAAAACAATTTACTGCAGCTACAGAAGTAAGTTGCTTGGCTGTTACAAAATTAGATGGCACTGCAAAGGGAGGTGTCGTAATTGGCATTTCAGATCAGTTTCAAATACCAGTAAAATATATTGGCATTGGCGAAGGGATAGAAGATTTGCAAGTATTTAATAAATTTGAGTTTGTTGATAGTTTTTTCAAATAAAAATCCGATTATTATTTGATATTTTCATACATTTTTTTAAAAACATCTTCAATTTCAAAGGGTTTAGTAATCACTTCGTTGATACCAATTTGGTAGCATAAATTATAATCATATTCTAATACGTTTGCAGTAATAGCAATGATGGGAATATTTTTAAGTTTATCGTTGTTGGAAGCTCTAATAATTTTTGAGGCTTCGTATCCGTCCATTATTGGCATAATGATGTCCATCAAAACTACATCATACTCTTGGTTTTTTTCAAGTTCTTTGATGGCTTCCAAACCATTATTTACAATTTTTACTTGACAATTTTGTAAATTTTTTATTAATAATTTTTTTAAAACTAATTGATTGATCTGATTATCTTCTACAATTAAAACGTTTAAATTCATTAAAAAATAGGAATTAAATTCAGTAGTTACATGATTTAATGCTGCCATATTAGCTACTTCAAATGGAAGTGTAATGTCAAAAACAGTTCCACTTCCAACTTTGCTCGACACTTGAATTTGGCCGTTCATTAAGTTAATGATCATTTTTGAAATATATAAGCCTAATCCAATTCCTAAATTGCTTTCTTGGTTTTTAGCTTGATAGTATTTATTAAAAATATTGTCAAGATGTTCCTTTTCTATACCAATACCAGAGTCTTTTATTGAGACTTTCAATAAAAAAATACTATTATTTTCTGTCGAAAAATGACCTCCATAAGTTATTTCAACAAATCCAGAATGTGTAAATTTTATTGCATTAGAAATTAGATTCATCAAAATTTGATTAAACCGTTGAACATCTCCTTCTACCATCATAGGAATTGTATTCCATTTTTCGATGGTATAAATTAACTGTTTTTGATTGGCAAAATTTCTATTGACATTATAGACAAATTGGATGCTTTCCTCTAAATTAAAGCTTTTTTTGGACAAATTAAATTCTCCTAAATTAATTTTGGAATAATCCAAAACATCATTTACCAAACTTAATAAATGATTGGAAGAGTAGTTTAGTGTTTTTTGAAATTCGACCACCTCTTCCCTACTCAATTGCTGAGAAATTAACAAATCTGAAATCCCTTTGATGGCATTTAAGGGGGTTCTCATTTCGTGGCTTATGGTTGTAAAAAAATTGTCTTTAACATTTTGAATATTGAGTTGATTGATTTTATAAATCTCAAGTTCGATATTTTTGTTGAGCATATCGCCAAATATTCTTTCAAACATACTGGCATTTACAAATTCTAAAACAATAATTGCACCAAAAATTAACCCTAAGTGGCTGTATTTCCAGAATTGATAATATTGTATCTGTTCAGCATATACAGAAAAATCTAAAAAAGGAACGTAGTAAATGGCTAGCATAACAAGTACCACAAGACCATGTATTAAAATGGCTCGATTTTGAAAATTTACAATATTGATATCAATGTCGTTTAGTTAA
>NZ_MUGT01000052.1:0-4383 GCF_002217205.1 Flavobacterium branchiophilum NBRC 15030 = ATCC 35035
TTATAGGGGGCTAGACCATTGGACGTGATGATTTTTCAGGAGTGAATCAAAAACAATCTCAATCGGTCAATACTGGCAATCAAATTATTGTAAGTAATGGTGCTGTTGCTACTGCAAATGCTACCAATGCCAATACCATAACGGCAAACAAACAGTTCTTTATGGTTGGAGACAATAATATGACTGGTTATGTAGCCTTTTCAGATACTTTTGGCGATGCAACAATTTTTTCAAGATCGGCAAGAATTTGGTATGCAGACAATACAGGAAATTATGATAAAGCTACCCGAATTTACATACCAACTAAAATGTATAATGGTTCTGGAAGTCCAAAGTTGATTTTAAGTACTACTAGTACGTTTTCTTCTACTGCTTCTTCAACTACCAATACCTATATTTCTGCAGAGGCAGCTACGGTAACTGTAAGCGGAGCAACCTACTTTGAGTATAAATTGACGGCTGCTCAAATAGCTACTGATTTTTATTTTGCTATTTCAAATGGGTCTTCTCCTGGTGGTATTGCCAATGCCAGATTATGGTTACGAGCTGATGTAGGAACATCATCTACAACAAACGGTACAACATTATCTCAATGGAATGATCAATCAGGCAATGATAACCATGTTTTACAAGCAACCGCTGGAAGCAGACCAACATATAGCACAAATGCTGCTGATGTCATCAACTTTAATCCTTCGGTAATGTTTAACGCAACCAATTTAATGACCGATGCAGATGGTATTTTTACTACGGATGTTAAAACCAATATGTCGGTATTTGCTATCAATTCTAATAAAACATTGACCAATGGATATATTATTAATGGTAATTCATTAAATATGAATGCAGCTTATGGCGATGGAAATGTATATTGGGACGGAAATGCTCGTATTTCAAGTGCATGGGGAGGTACACTTACAATTCCTAATCTTTGGACGGGTTACAACACCAGTACTGCAAATCCAAATCGAAGAGAAATCAGAAGAAATGCACAGTCTTTAAGTTCAGATGCTACTGCCACAAGTTTTACTCCTGCAACAGGTGCCTTCAATATTGGAAGTGGATTTAATGGGCCAATCAACGAAATTATCGTTTATGATATTAATGTTGCAGCAACCGATAGGGCCAAAGTCGAATCTTATTTAGCTATAAAAAATGGATTAACATTAAGCCAATCCTCGGCACAAAATTATGTCAATTCAGATGGTTCAACAATTTGGAATGCAACAACAAATGCAACATACAAGCAAAATATTGCGGGTATTGGACGAGATGATTTGTCTGCTTTGAACCAAAAGCAATCCAAATCTGTCAATTCAGGAAGTCAAGTGATCTTAAGCACTGGAACCATAGCAGCAACTAATACAGCAAATGCCAATACTATTACAACCAACAAACAATTTTTAATTTGGGGCGATAATGGGCAAACAGGTTACACAGTATTAGCAGATTCATTTGGTGATGCTACTGTTTTTTCAAGATCTCAAAGGGTTTGGTTTGCTCAAAACACGGGTAGTTATAGCCAAGCCACTAGCGTATATATCCCAACAGCCTTATATAATGGCACTGGAAATCCTAAGTTGATCCTAAGTTCTACTAGCAATTTTAGTTCTACTGCTTCTTCAACAACCAACACTTATATAGCAGCCGAGGCGGCAACAGTTACGGTAAATGCAGTGTCCTATTATGAATACAAATTGACTGCTTCTCAAGTAGCTACTGATTTTTATTTTGCCATTGCAAATGGATTAACTCCAGGAGGTGTTGGCAATGGATTGAAAATTTGGCACAAAGCGGATTTTGGTATAACTGCAACTTCCTCTAATGTATCTGCTTGGAAAAATGTTTTTGATGGAAAATCAGCTACAAATAATGGATCGGCAACAGCAACTCCAAAATTAGTTCAAGGTGATTCTAATTCATATAATTTTAATCCTTATATAAATTTAACACTTACTTCTAATAATATCGGACAATTGAGTAGTACAGCCGATTCAGGCTATTTTGCTCCTCAAGGTGCATCAAGTATTCATGTGTTTACTACAGTGTTTCCTCCATTGGTAGCAGATAGTTCTATTTTTAGTTTAAATGGAAATGGGGCCTCTGGTGCTTCTTCTTATGATGATTTTGATTTAGTAAGAAATGGTGTTTGGAACCAACAAGGCGGCAGTTATGCGGTTTCTGGATATACCTTGTCCAACAAACAATCTATTTACTCATTAAGTGTCGAAGAAACTCCATCTATTGCAGCCGATAATACAAAAGCCCGTCAAGATTTAACAACCTTAGCTACCAATACTACAACTGATTTTAGAGTTGGTGGTGCTGGATATGTCATTGGTTCTGATATCGCAACAGGTGGTGATAATAATTCTACAATAGGAAAATTGGGGGAAATAATCGCTTTTTCATCTGTTTTATCAACTACTGAAGAGTTAAGAGTTCAGTCTTATTTAGCTATCAAAACAGGTGTTACTTTGGGAACAAATGCTTCTAGTTCAAATTATTTGGATTCTAATTCAAATGTGATTTGGACCGCAAGTGCCAATTTCCAAAATAATATTGCGGGTATTGGTCGAGACGATATTTCTGCTTTAATGCAAAAACAATCGAAAAGTATGGTGGTTGGTAATCAAGTGATTATGAGTACAACTGCTGTTGCTACAACCAACGATAATAACTTGACTTCCATCACAGCCAACAAACAATTCTTAGTCTGGGGCGATAATAATTTATCGGGCACTACTACTTTTAGCGATCCATTTGGACAAAGTACCATTGTTAAAAGAACCGCAAGGGTATGGTTTGTGGACAATACAGGTAGCTATGCTCAAGATACCAGAATTTACGTGCCAGTTAGTTTGTATAACGGTGTTGGAACGCCTATGCTTATCAAAAGTTCAACAAGTACTTTTAGCTCAACTCCTACTTCAACTACCAATACTTATATTACAGGGCAAAATGCCACGGTTACTGTTGATGGTGTAAGTTATTTTGAATACAGATTGACTGCTGCTCAAGTAGCCAATGACTTTTACTTTGCCATTGCCGACCTAGATTCTGACTCTGATGGTGTTTCAGACGCATTAGATATTGACGATGATAACGATGGGGTAGTGGATACTACAGAAATGTCTTGTACACCAACTACTTTAACTAAAACAGGTATTCAAATTACTTCCGATTTAACGTATTCGTTTGCCAATGGAGCTTCTAGTTTACAAGGATTGATTGATGGTAACGAGGCTGCACAAGTAACTACTCCTACAGGAACTTTTGCTAATGCAACTTGGTTGAAATTCCAATTGCCTTCAGCAAAAGTATTAACTAAAATTGAAATTGGCCATGCCGCATCTCAATTGTTATTTACTTCTGGATCTACATACAAATTGCAAGGTAGCAATGATAACACTACTTGGTTTGATATTGTTGCCAGTCAAACTTATACTAATAGTACTCCCGTTTTGGCTACAAATAATAGTGCAAAATTAGATATGGCCAATAATGTAACACCGTATATCTTTTATCGTGTTATGGGTATATCGGGTTCTTCGGCAGGTGGAAGTGCTCAAGAAGTATATTTCACAGAGCTGAAATGCAATGATTTAGATACAGATTCTGATACTGTTGTCAATAGAATGGATTTAGATTCAGATGGCGACCTATGTTTTGATGCTAAAGAAACAGGAGTTACGGCATCTAAATTTAATGCCACAACAGGTGTAGTTACAGGAAGTATTGGTGTAAACGGTTTAGCTGATGATTTGGAAACAACTGCCGATACTGGTTTTATTAATTATACCGCTACCTATTCTAAAGCCATTAATGCTTTAATTATTAGCTGCGATTGTAATGTTGCTCCAGCAACGGGTACTCCAACTGAATATGCAAAAGTAGGGGTTTCTGTACTGGACGTGCATACTACATCTAATTGGCCAACAGATATTCCAAATGCTCATTTAGTGTTAGAATCCAAAACAAAAGGTTTGGTAATAACCAGAATGGCAGACCCTGAAACTAATATTGCAAACCCAGTAGAAGGTATGATTGTTTGGGATACAGACAACAATTGTTTGAAACTTTACAATGGAACCGCTTGGATTTGTACAGTAAAATCTTGTAATCAATAATTTTTTTATAATATTAGGTTTATTTTTATTCATTAAAAAACCGAATAAACAACATGTTTATTCGGTTTTTTTTATGATTCATTCAAAATTATGATAATTGGTATAATAATATTAGTTACCTATTAGATACTGTTCTAAAAAGTTTGTAAAGTTATTCGTATAATTTAATTATTATAATAGATACAAATATTTTTTTAATTACAAATATTTTCAAAAAATTAACCCATCATGATGATTTTAATACCAAATATAT
>NZ_MUGT01000052.1:4504-7772 GCF_002217205.1 Flavobacterium branchiophilum NBRC 15030 = ATCC 35035
TATTTTATATGTATATTTCGTATAAATTTACTTTTTAATGTTTGATTATTTACAACAACGAATGCTGCGTCATGACTGCCGGTTTTTCAATACCCATCAAGTTCAATATTGTAGGAGCAATATCTCCTAAAACACCATCATTTATATGTTTTAAATCCTTGTCCACCAATATTATAGGCACTGGATTGGTAGTATGTGCAGTGTTTGGCGACCCATCTGGGTTAATCATGGTTTCGCAATTGCCATGATCGGCAATAACTAGGGTTGTATATCCATTGGCTAGAGCTGCGGTAATCACTTTTTGCACACAAGCATCTACGGCTTCGCAAGCTTTGATGGCTGCTTCCATAACACCTGTATGCCCCACCATATCGCCATTTGCAAAATTTAAACATACAAAATCAACCTCCCCTTTTTGTATTTCTGGTACTAAAGCATCGGCTAATTCGTATGCACTCATTTCGGGTTGAAGGTCGTATGTGGCAACTTTTGGAGAATTTTTTAAAATTCGGCTTTCGCCAACAAATGGCTCTTCTCGACCGCCCGAAAAGAAAAACGTAACATGTGGATATTTTTCAGTTTCGGCAATTCTAATTTGTTTTTTGTTGGCTTTTTCCAAAACCTCGCCTAGTGTTTCTGTAATGTTGTCTTTATTGTAAACTACTTTTACATTTTGATATGTTTCGTCATAGTTGGTAAGGGTAACGTAATACAAATCGAGTTTGTGCATGTTTTGTTCATGAAAATCCCTTTGCGAAAGGGCTTCGGTCAATTCTCTTCCTCTATCGGTTCTGAAATTGAAAAACACCACTACATCGTGGGGTTTTATTTGAGCCACTGGGTTGTTGTTTTGATCCACCACTACGAGGGGTTCTATAAATTCATCTGTAATGTTTTGATGGTAACTTTCATGTATAGATTGTACAGGATTTTGGGTTTTTGTACCCTGTGCATGTACTACTAAATTATATGCTTTTTTTACACGTTCCCAGCGTTTGTCTCTATCCATCGCATAATACCGCCCAACAACTGTAGCCAGTTTTGCATTTGTAGGCTCTAAAAATTGTTGTAAATCCGACACATATTTTTCACCTGATTTAGGATCCACGTCTCGGCCGTCGGTAAAGGCGTGTACAAATACATTTTGAAGTCCAAAATCTTGTGTTGCCGTTATCAATCCTCTTAGGTGTGAGGTATGGGCATGAACTCCTCCATCTGAAAGCAAACCTAAGAAATGCAAACTAACCTTTTGATCTTTAGCATATTGAAACGCATCAATCAAAACTTGCTCTTGGCATAGGGTATTATTGGCAACGGCCAAATTGATTTTAGCCAAATCCTGATATACAATACGTCCTGCACCAAGATTCATGTGTCCTACTTCGGAGTTGCCCATTTGCCCTTCGGGCAAACCAACATTAAGCCCGTCTGTTCGGAGTTGTGCCGAAGGATATTGGGTATAAAGGCTGTTGATAAACGGTACATTGGCATTGTCTATGGCCGAAACTTTAGGATCGGGTGATTTTCCCCATCCGTCAAGAATCATTAAAATTACTTTTTTGTTCATGGTAGTTTATTTAGTTTATAGTTGCTTTTTTATTAGAAATTATGTTTTTTTTAAAATCAAAAATAATTAAAAAAACGAATAAAAGTATTGAGTTGTATCAGTTTTTTATATGAATTTAAAAATACTGTCTTGTTAATGAAAGGTAAACGTTACAAAAACAGCACGGGTTTTCATAGATTGTATATTGCCGGTCCAAGGGCTGTTAGGGTCGTTATCTCGAATGAGCTCATCGTTGAGGCCAAAAACTCCTCTAATGGAGGGCGAAAATTTGAAATATTCTAAATAAATGTCTATTCCAAAACCCAATTCATAGTTTGTAGTCATTTTTTTTACCCTAAATATTTGTTGGGCATTGTCGTCTTTTACACTTTGATTGCTGGAAAGATTGAGCGTTTGTGAAAAACCCGCCTCTAAATAAGGCCGAATATTGCCTGTTCGTAGTGCCGAATATTTAAGCAAAAGTGGAAAATTGAGATTGGTTGCTTTTGCCTCTCTAAGATAGTCGGTTTGCTTGGTAAATCCTGTAAAATAAATGTCTCTTTGGGTA
Source organism: Flavobacterium branchiophilum NBRC 15030 = ATCC 35035 (assembly GCF_002217205.1). Lineage (GTDB taxonomy): Bacteria > Bacteroidota > Bacteroidia > Flavobacteriales > Flavobacteriaceae > Flavobacterium > Flavobacterium branchiophilum. The sequence continues at coordinate 6,619 of NZ_MUGT01000052.1, forward strand.
TAATGAAGGCCAGGTTCAAATCGCAAATTGAAATATTCATTCAACCGTAAATCGCCCACAATACCTACACTAAAACCAGCTGTAGATTTTATAAGCACATCTCTTCCTACTACGCTTTTGTAATCTATTTTATAATCATATACGTTTGTACCTAAATAAAAGCCATAATAAATACGTTGTTTGTCCCAATTTTCAAAATTTAAAACAGGATTTTTACTAAATACACTTCTTCTAAATTGAGCTTGAGAAGCTAAAACAAAATGTAATGACAATAAAATAAATAAATTCTTCATATTATAATTTTGATGCTGAATAAATGGTAGCTACCCCAAATGTTTGTGGCAAGGCTTGTACCTCTATAAACCCAATTTTTCTCAAAATATTGTTTAATTTTTCGCCATAAGGAAAAAAAGCGGCCGATTCGGATAAATAACCATAAGCACTATTGTCTTTTGAAAATAGTTTACCAATAAGTGGCAAGATGTTTTTGGAATAAAATTGATAGCCTTGCTTGAATGGTGTTTTTTCGGGAACCGAAGTTTCAAGAATTACAAATATCCCATTGGGTTTCAAAACTCTAAGAATTTCTGAAAGTCCTTGTTCAAGATTTTCAAAGTTTCTAACTCCAAAGGCCACCGTAATGGCATCAAAACTGTTGTCTGGGAAAGGCATTTTTTCGGAATCGCCTAATTGTAATTCTATTTTAGATTGCAAATTGCGGTCTGCTACTTTTTGTTTGCCCACTTCGAGCATGCCTGCAGATATGTCTATGCCAATAATTTTTTCGGCAGCAGTGTCAGACATCAATAGGGCCAAATCACCTGTGCCAGTGGCAATATCAAGGATGCTTTTGGGTTGTTTGTTTTGAACGAGTTGCAACACTTTTTTTCGCCATTTGACGTCTATTCCAAATGAAATGACTCTGTTTAGGTTGTCGTAATTGCTCGAAATAGTATCAAACATTTGTGCCACTTGTTCTTTTTTTCCTTTGTCGGAATTTTTATAAGGTGTGATGTTTTTAGACATTTTTCTAATTTTTAGCAAAGGTACTATTTTATTATTCAAATATAAAATCGAACTTAATTTCAGTTTATAAAACAGCATTATTATGCACATTGTTTTTGATTTTACTTTGTTTATACCAAATATACATA
>NZ_MUGT01000052.1:7859-19660 GCF_002217205.1 Flavobacterium branchiophilum NBRC 15030 = ATCC 35035
TATATTTGGTATTATATAGAATATGCAAAAAAAAACAGTTATGCTACTTGAGGTGCATAACTGTTTTTTTTACAAATATTATTTATAAAATAAGCTTCCCTTGTATTCTAAAATTTTATTTTTTGTATTTGAAATACATTATCAGACGATTGCCCAGAAAACAAATTATTTAAATGAGCATATAAAACATATTTGTCATTGTTGCGGCTTGCAATTGTTGTAGGAAAAACGTTTCCTGTATCAAAAGTAGCTGTAATTGTTGCGGTGGACCAATTGTTTGTTGTGTTAATTTGAAATACTTTATTTGTAGTGTTATTGCAAGCTACAACTAAGGTGTTAGCATTTGTATTGTCTATCGATAATCCGTCGGCTCCTTTAATGGTTTGAGGCAAAACTATTTGTGAAAAGCTAGAAGGGTTTTGCAATGGAATTTTATAAAGAATACCTTCGTTGTATTTAGCAACAATCAAATACCCATTTGGATGAAACACTATTCCGTTCAAACCAAATGCACCAGCTGGAGCTTCAAAAGCACTATTTTCATAAAAAATAGATGCTACTCCTTGGGTATTTATTTTGTATATAATACCCGCAAAACTATCGGTTACATAAATGTTTCCTAAATTGTCAACTGCCATGTCGTTTGCAAAATGATTTGCAGTAGGTTTCAATATACCTAAATTGATATAAGAAATTTGTTGTCCGTTTGTAAGATTGTATATAGCAATGGCACCCAGCTTTCCTTGAGTTAGCATTGTTGTTTTGGTACTTGTACCAGGATCGGCAATGGCAACTAACAAGCGATTTTGGGCTCTATCAACTACAATACCAGTGGTCGAAACAAGGTTGTTGTCGTTTGCAAAAACTTGATATACGCCTTGATCATTAACAGTTCCAATAGCCCCTTTGGTTAGCGAACTCACAAAATAAGTCTTGCTGTTTTGATCAAATGCAACACCTTCAGGATATAATCCTAATTGTGTAAATTGAATAACATCGGGTGTTATACTTTGTGGGCTTTGAGCTTCATTTTTAGAACAGGCTCCTAAAAATACAACTTGAATTAAAGTTGCAATAAAAAAATTGTTTTTAAACATTGTCATATAGTTTTTATTTGAATACAAAACTAATATGCACTTAAAGATTAAAAATTGAGCAAACTCACTATTTTTGTGTGATGTAACGCACTTTTATTTTGCAAAACGGCTTAATGTTTCTCTAGAAACCCCTAAATAGGAAGCTATTAACGATTTTGAAACTCTCTGAAACAAATCAGGTTGAAGTACTAACAATGTCTCAAATCGTTCTTTTGCATTTGAACTTAAAAAAGATAATATGCGTTGTTGCAATAAAACATATCCCATATTTGATTTTTTTCTAAAATAGTGTTCCATAATATGAAGCTCGGAACAAATTTTTTCTCGATTTTCTAATGACAAACACAAAACCTCTACATCCTCTAAACAGTCAATATGAAGGGTTGCTTTGTTTTGGTTATAATATGCCTGATAATCTGTTATCCACCAATCTTGCATGGCAAATTGAACGATGTACATTTTTCCATTTTCATCTAAATGATAAGATTTTAAAAGTCCTTTTAGAACAAAAAAGTCATTTGGAACATAATCGTCTATTTGAACCAAAAACTGATGTTTTTTTAACTTTTTATATGAAAAATGAGATAAAACATATTCAAACTCTGCATCTGTAATCGTGATCATTTTTTCAAACTGCAATTTTAATTGGTGGGGCATATTTATTTTTTAGGGCTTTTACATTAGAAATTCAATTTATATAAACAATCAATCGTGGTTTTCAATTTGTTTGTAAGCTTCGATGACTTTTTTGACTAATCGATGTCGAACAATATCTTTGTCGTCAAGATAAATAATTCCAATGCCTTCAATATCCTTGAGCACCAATAAAGCCTCTTTGAGGCCAGAGATAGTCCGCCTTGGCAAATCTACCTGACCTGGATCGCCCGTAATCATGAACTTGGCATTTTTGCCCATTCGAGTCAAAAACATTTTCATTTGCGAATGGGTTGTGTTTTGTGCTTCGTCTAAAATCACAAAAGCATTGTCTAAAGTTCGACCTCGCATAAAAGCCAAAGGGGCTATTTGTATGATGCCTTTTGTAATATAATTCTCTAATTTTTCGTTTGGAATCATATCTCGAAGGGCATCATATAACGGTTGCATGTAGGGGTCTAATTTTTCTTTCATATCGCCTGGCAAAAAACCTAAATTTTCGCCCGCTTCTACCGCAGGACGGGTTAGAATGATGCGTTTGACTTGTTTGTCTTTTAGGGCTTTTACGGCCATAGCTACTCCCGTATAGGTTTTGCCTGTCCCTGCTGGACCAACTGCAAAAACCATATCGTTTTTGATTAATGTATCGACTAACAATTGTTGGTTTGGTGTAATGGCTTTTATCAGTTTGCCACCTACTCCGTGTACTAATATTTTGTCGAGAGCTTCGTGTCGTTTTTCGGTGTTTGTATCGCTCAAAACCACCCGTTCAATTACGTTTGCATCAATAGTATTGTATCGTGTAAAATGTACCATCAGTCGGTGCAATCGGTTTTCAAAAACTTCTAGTATTTCTTGTTCTCCAAAGGCTTTTACGGTGTTGCCTCGGGCTATTATTTTCAATTTTGGAAAATACTGTTTTATATTTTCAAGATGAATATCTTGTGTACCCCAAAATTCTTTTGGAGTAATATCGGTTAATTCAATGCTTATTTCGTTCAAAAGTATGCTGTTTTTTATCAATCAAATTTACTTTTTATTTTTTGTAAATCAAAATGTTTTCTATTTTTTTTTTGATGCCAAATATCATTTTTCAAATTGTTGAAAAGCTTTTTTATCGTATGTCTATTTTAAAACTAATTTTTTTATTTTTGTTGGCTATAAAAATTGTATCAAAAAAAATGCCAATTATAACACTTACAACCGATTACGGAATAAAAGACCACTTTGTAGGTGCTTTGAAGGGCAAAATTATATCTGAAATGCCCGAGGCAAACATTGTGGATATTTCGCATTATATAGACCCATTTAATATATTTGAAGCGGCCTACATTTTGGAATCGGCTTGGAAAAGTTTTCCAAAAGGTACCATTCATTTGATTGGTGTGGATATGGAATTAAACCTTGAAAACCAGCATATTGTGATGCAATGGAACGACCATTTTTTTATTGCGGCAGACAATGGAATTTTGAGTCTTTTGTGTCAGAAATTTATTCCTCAAAAAATAGTTAGCATCAATGTTCATGATCGATTTACAGACAAAGTATCGGACATTGATGTGTTGGTTCGGGTTGCTACCCATATTGCAAAAGGGGGTTTGATGCACATTATTGGTACAGAAATCAAACAAATCAAAGAGGTAACTACCTTGAAACCAATGGTTGCAGAGAACAAAAATACTTTAAAAGGGTATGTTATATATATTGATCATTTTGGTAATGTTGTGGTGAATATTACTAAAAAAATGTTTGAAGAAGTAAGACAAAATCGTGATTTTGAAATTATTTTGAACGAAAAATATAAAAACCAACGAAAAAGCAATATCAAAACCATTCATCAAAAATATTCGGATATTGGACTCAAAGGGACTTATGCTTTAAAAAATTATGAAGGCGAAAAATTGGCTGTGTTTAATGAGGCAGGATACCTTGAAATTGCAATTTTTAGAAGTAATCCAGCCACCGTTGGCTCTGCCAAAACGCTATTAGGACTTCATTATCGAGACGTGATTTCAATAGAATTTAAATAGAAATTATTGGAACTTTTAATCGTATGTTTCATTTATTTTTATGAAAGTAATTTGTAAAAATGTTATTTTAAAAGACTTCGTAGGTGCTCATTTAGATATAAGAAGAATGTTTCAAATTCCGTTTTCAAAGCTTTAATATCTTTATAAAAAAATAATTTATTTCACATGACCCAATTATTATTAAACATAGTTGCCCAATCATTTTATATTTATAATTTTGGCTTTTAATTTAAAAAAAACGACTATTATGTTTGTAAGAATTGTTAAAATGAGTTTTAGTCCAGAAAATGTTGATGCTTTTTTGGTAAATTTTCATGATAATAAAGAAAAAATAAGAAATTTTCCTGGAAATCAATTTCTGGAATTGTATCAAGATCAAAACAATCTATCTGTTTTTTTTACATACAGCTATTGGGACACCCCATCTGATTTGGAAAATTACAGAAATTCGGATTTGTTTGCGGCTGTTTGGGCTGTTACAAAACCGTTGTTTAATGCCAAACCCGAAGCTTGGAGCGTAGATAAACTGGTGAGTTTGAAATAACGAAAAGTAGTTTGTTGTAGTGTTTTCAGTATCTGGACATGCCGTTGCCGTTTTTTATTAAAAGGGTATAAAAAACACAAAGTGTTAAAGGTTCTGCCAAACCCAACACTTTGTGAAAATTAAAAAAAAATAAAAATAGGGATATTAAAATTGTGCTGTTTCAGTAGAATCTTTCATGGCAGTTGTTGATGATTTTCCACTTGTAACGGTGTTTTGAACAGCGTCAAAGTAAGAAGTTCCAACAAAACCTTGGTGTTTAACGGCTTTGAAACCGTGTTTTTGCAATGCAAATTCTCTTTCTTGTAACTCAGAGTATCCAGCCATTCCTCTTTCTTTGTAAGCTTTTGACAATTCAAACATACTGGTATTCAAAGCGTGGAAACCAGCTAAAGTGATGAATTGGAATTTGTAACCCATTGCAGCCAAATCTTCACGGAATGTTTCCATTTCTGCTACAGAAAGTTTAGCAGCCCAGTTGAAAGATGGTGAACAGTTGTAAGCCAACATTTTTCCTGGGAATTTAGCGTGGATTCCTTCAGCAAAACGTCTTGCATATTCTAAATCTGGGTTTGAAGTTTCCATCCAAATCAAATCAGCATAAGGAGCATAGCTCAAACCTCTGTCAATTCCTTGCTCTACACCACAATTTACATAGAAGAAACCTTCGTCTGTTTTTTCGCCAGTGATAAATTTAGCATCTCTTGGATCGATATCGCTTGTCAACAAGTTAGCCGCATCCGCATCTGTACGAGCCACAATAAGGGTTGGCACACCCAAAACGTCGGTAGCCAAACGAGCTGCAACCAATTTATTGATGGCTTCTTGAGTAGGAACCAATACTTTTCCACCTAAGTGACCACATTTTTTAGCCGAACTCAATTGATCTTCAAAGTGAACACCAGCCGCACCCGCTTCAATCATCGATTTCATCAATTCAAAAGCGTTAAGGTTTCCACCAAAACCAGCTTCAGCATCTGCAACGATTGGTACTAAATAGTCTTTTTTGTCAGCAGTTCCGTTTACAACTTGGATTTGATCAGCACGTAACAAAGCGTTGTTGATTCTTTTTACCACCATTGGTACACTGTTAGCAGGGTACAATGATTGGTCAGGATACATTTCGCCTGCTAAGTTAGCATCAGCAGCAACTTGCCATCCGCTTAAGTAAATAGCCTCAAGACCTGCTTCCACTTCTTGAATCGCTTGGTTTCCAGTTAAGGCACCTAAACCAGCTACGAAATCTTGATTGTTTAATTTGTTCCATAAATTAGTAGCTCCAATTCTAGCAATACTGTGTTCAATTTGGTATGAACCTTGTAATTTTACTACTTCTTCTGCTGTATAAGGTCTTTCAATTCCTTCCCATCTTGGGTTTGTTAACCAATCTGATACTAATGCCTGGATTCTTTCTTCTGTTGTTTTCATAATGATAATAATATTTAAAAATGTGTGTTTATATTGGTGATGTTTATTAAATGTATTTATAGCCTGGAATGGTCAAAAAGTCTATAAAATTGGGATTGATAACCAATACATCAAGCAATTGTTCTGCTAATTTGAAATGTCCTTTTTCGTAATTTTCTTCCCCAACCAACGATTTGATTTTATTAAACTCTTCAATGGCCAACCAGTCATAATATTTTTCATTAAGAGGTTTTCCGTTGTCTAAAACTACTTCGTTTTGAAGCCATTGCCACAATTGCGATCTGGAAATTTCGGCAGTGGCAGCGTCTTCCATCAGGTGGTGCAAGGCTGCTGCACCCTGACCACTAAGCCACGAGGCAATGTATAAAATAGAAATGCTGATGTTTTTACGAACCCCTTCTTCGGTAACTGTACCCAATGGTACTTCCAATAAATCTTTTTGAGACACGATTACATCTTCCCGTTTTACTTCAATTTGATTGGCATTTGGCATTTTTTGATTAAAAATTTCCATAGCAACTTTTACCAAATCAGGATGAGCTACCCAGGTTCCATCGTGTCCATTTGTTGCTTCACGCTCTTTGTCTGCTCTCACTTTGTTAAAGGCTGCTTGGTTTGCCTCTTCATCATTTTTAATTGGGATTTGAGCGGCCATACCACCAATAGCATGAATATTTCGTTTATGACAACGTTGTATTACCAATTGCGAATAGGCACTCATAAATGGCGAGGTCATGGTTACTTGGTCTCGATTTGGAACAATAAAAGCTGGTTTTTTTCTTAGTTTTTTGATATAGGAAAAAATATAATCCCAACGACCGCAATTGAGCCCCACAATATGATCTTTTAACTCATAAATGATTTCATCCAATTGAAAACTAGCTGTAATGGTTTCTATCAAAATAGTAGCTTTTATAGTACCTTTTGGAATATTCAAATAATTTTGAGCGAATTCAAACACTTCGTTCCACCAACGGGCTTCCAAATAATGTTCTAATTTTGGTATATAAAAATAAGGTCCTGTCCCATTTTCAGCCAATTGTTTGTGGTTGTGAAATAAATACAAACCAAAATCCATCAACGAACCAGAAGTTTCTTTGTCGTTACTCAACAAGTTTTTTTCGGGCAAGTGCAAGCCTCTTGGTCGCACAATCAAAACGGCCGTTTTGTCGTTCAAACGGTATGTTTTGTTTTTTTTGCTATCTTCAAGTCTAATGGTTTTGTTTACGGCATCTTTCAAATTAATTTGACCTTCCATCAAGTTGCTCCACGACGGGGATGTACTGTCTTCAAAATCGGCCATAAAAGTCGAAGCTCCAGAGTTGAGAGCATTAATAACCATTTTCCTGTCCACAGGCCCTGTGATTTCAACACGTCTGTCCAATAAGTCGGCTGGTGTTGGTGCTGCTATCCATTCAGAGATTCTGATGTCTAAAGTCTCTGTTGGAAAATCAGGAAGTGCACCATCATCAAAAAGAAATTGTTGTTTGATTCGTTCTTCCAACAAAGCCAATCTTTTGTCATTAAAATTTTCGTGTAGTAAAGTCAAAAAAGTTAAAGCCTCGTCTGTTAATATTTCAGGGTATTTAGAAATAGTTTCTTCTGAAAAATTTAACATATTTGTTGTGTAATATTCTGTATTTTCCATTTTATAATGAATTAAAATTAACTATTAATAAGATGTTTTAAATAATTGTTATTCTTTGATGGTGCAATATTACAAAAAGTTTTTTAATAAACAAGCGTACGTTCGCTATTTTTTTAAAATATTTTTTTTGCATACTTTGTTTGGATAGTGTATCTTTGAATTATGAATATCGAAAAAGACTATATTAAGCTTATTTTTGGCCTCAAATTGAAGCAAGCCAGGACAGATAAAAACCTGTCTTTGTTTGGGTTAGCCAAAATTACCGATTTGTCCAAATCCTATTTGAACGAAATCGAAAAGGGTAAAAAATACCCTAAAACGGATAAAATTATTTTGCTTGCAGAAAAGCTAGAAGTACCTTATGACCACATGGTTTCGCTTAAACTGGACAACAATTTAGCTCCCATTGGCGAAATTCTTCGATCTGGAATACTAAAGGAAATTCCACTGGAACTTTTTGGCATTCAAGAGGCCGATTTGATAGATATTATTGCCAACGCCCCTGCAAAAGTTACGGCTTTTATCAGCACCATCATCGAAATATCTCAGCATTATAACCTTACACGTGAGAGTTTCTTTTTGGCCTCATTGCGGTCTTATCAAGAAGCACACAACAATTATTTTGAAGATTTAGAACAAAAAGTAATTGATTTTTCTCAATCTTTTAGAATTGATTTGGATAACAAGATTACATTAGCCGAAATGACCGCTATTTTGAAAGAAGAATACAATTATACTATAAAAGACATTGTTTTTTCGGAAACAGAGGAGTTGGCCGATTTACGTTCTATATATGTACCCAAAAGTAAAACATTATTGGTGTCTGAAAATATCGATCAATCGCAAAAAGCTTTTATTTTAGCTAAAGAAATTGCTTATAATTATTTAGAAATAAAAGAAAGACTTTATACTTTTAGTTGGATAAAATTTGATAATTTTGATCAGGTGCTAAATAATTTTTATGCGTCCTATTTTGCGGGAGCATTATTAATTCCTAGAAATAAATTGATTAACGAACTGCATGTGTTTTTGCAAAAAGAAGCTCCAAAACCTGCACAAATGGTGGCTTTAGTCAATCGATTTGAGGTGTCGCCTGAATCTTTTTATCAACGATTGACTAATATTTTGCCTAAAGATTTTCAAATAAAAAATTTGTTTTTCTTGCGAATGTCGCACAAAATAGGTTCAGATACTTATCAAATTAAAAAAGAGCTGCACATCACAAACCAACAAGAACCACATGCCAACGAAATGAACGAGCATTATTGTAGGCGTTGGGTGTCTATTCGTAGTATAGACGAAGCATTAAAACAACAAAAAACACACTATTTTGATGCCCAAATTTCGAGTTATGAAAACAGCAACAACGAATATTTGGTGTTTTCGTCTGCAACGCCAGACCCTTTCAAAAAAGATTATATGCGAAGTATTTCGGTAGGAATTTTAATTTCGGCATCGCTCAAAAAGAAATTTAAGTTTATGGACAGTAAGCAGTTGAGCAAGCAAATTGTAGGGGTAACTTGCGAAACATGTAGTGTAAAAGATTGTGCAGAACGGGCAATAGCACCAATTCAGTTGGAACAAAAAATTAGAAACGAAAAAACGGATAAATTGGTACAGAAATACATTACAAAATTCAGTTGAAAAATGAATTGATATGAAAAAAGACGGCTATAAAAACCGTCTTTTTTTGAATGTAGGAATGAAAAAATTTAATTTTTAGCTTTAGATAATTTTTTTTCAGCTTTTTCAATTTTCTTTTTCAAATCTTCAATTTTTTCCAATCTTTTGCTTTTATCTTTTTCAAAATCAGCTATATCATTGGGCGAAAGTTTGCCTTTTTTAAGGTTTTTTTCGTATTTTTCCGTTTTTTTGACTAAATCTTCTTGGGCTTCTTGCACTTTTTCTTTTGCTTTGGACACCTCTTGCTCAGCATCGGCTATGGCTTCTTGCTTGTTGGCCATTTTTTTCAATTCTTTTTCTTGCTTTTCAAGTTTGCGTTCTTGTTTTTTCATATCACGCTCTCGATCTTTGGCCTCGTTTTCGGCTTTTTCTTTGGCTTTTTCGGCTTTTCGCTGCTGTTTTTCATAAGCCATTTCCCTGTCTATTTCCTTTTGATTGTTTTTCTGATTGCTCGAGCCAAAGCCTACATACACACTATCCACTTTCAAACTGTCTGTGGCTTTAATTGAAGTAAGGTCTTGAGCAAAAGTAACTGTCGAAAAAAGGAGTAAACCCCAAAGTATTGCTTTTGTTGGTTTCATTTTTGGTTTTGTATTAAATTATTAAATTATTTTTTGATACTAGTGGTATTCCTTTATTTTTGAATAATTTTTTAGAACGGCACTAATTATTTTATTATTTTTGGCAAAGCTAAATAAAATAATTTCAAATATAATAAAAAATGAATTTAAAAAGATGTCTCGTTGTTATGAGCGTTCTGACAATAGTGTTTTCTTGCAAAGAAGTTCATTCCGATCCTACAGTTGGGACGGATAGTCAAGAATTACGGTTAAGCACAGATAATAATATAGATTTATTGCCTACCTCTACAACTGGAAAGATAATATCGCACCGGTATTATACACTATCGTATCAAGAGGCACACGAGCAAGCAGAATGGGTTGCCTATCAGCTGCACGGAAAAGTAACTAATAAACACTACAACCGACCTTATTTTGAAGAAGATCCATTGGTAGAAAGTGGGTCGGCAAGTTGGAAAAATTACAAAAATTCGGGTTATGATAAAGGCCATTTATGTGCTGCTGCAGACATGGCTTTCGATTTTAAAGCGTTTGAAGATACTTTTTATACCTCAAATATTAGTCCTCAAAAGCATGATTTTAATGATGGCATTTGGAACAGATTGGAGCAAAAAGTGCGTTATTGGTCTGAAAAATATGGCAATATATATGTGGTAACAGGTGGTGTTTTAGAAGAGGGCTTAGAAAAAATAGGAAGAGAAGGTGTAAGTGTTCCTAAATATTTTTATAAAATATTGTTGACTAAAAAAAATAATCAGTACCAAATGATTGCTTTTTTAGTTCCTCATCAATCTAGTGATAAAGCATTGTATGAATACGTTGTAAGTGTAGATGAGATAGAGGCTAAAACTGGAATTGATTTTTTTTCAAAATTAACAAACACGCTTGAACAAAAACTGGAGCAATCTAGTGATTACAAAAACTGGAGTTTTTAGGTAGTTGCCTATTTAGTTGCCAACATAGCAGTTGTATGTAAATTATGTTGTATTTTTATGAATAAATGTATAATTTTTTATTATTTGAATTCAAAAAATTACAAATTTTTATATTCTAATGTTTCGGGATTGATGGACTTTAAGTAATCGAGTAACTCCTCTGCATAGCATCCATAAGTTCCTAAATGTACATCACTCAAAACAACTAATTCAATTTGTCTTATTCTTTTCATTTGTTACCATTTTTTTAATAATTATTTGTAATTAAAATTCGCTTGAAACTATACTTATTTACGAGCTTATGTATTACAAATTTTGAAAACAATTCCGTTTAAATGTTTTAAAATTGTTATCCTACCATCAATTTTTAAAATTTTATATTATTTTAATATTAATTTAATGTTATGTAATGGTTAATAATACGTTATCTTTTTAATATTTTGATCTTTAAAGTTCGCATGAGTTTGTAGAATGTTTATTTTTGTATGACCATTAAAAGCAAATAATCTTTGAATAATTATCGGATATGAGAAAAAGTAATAAGCAAGAACAAAATCAGATTCAAAACGACTTAACAGAGGACGTAAAAAGCAGCACAAACCAAGAACAAACCGAAGTTTTAGCAGCATCAGAATCAAATGAAGTAATAGAAAATCTAGTTGAAGAAGCGGCTGGTGCAGATTTTGAACAAACAGTAGAAGTTTCCGAAACGGAACCAAATGTTGTCGAAACAATGGGAACAGCTCCAATACAGGAACACACTCCTGTTGATACTTTAGACGAGGTATTATCAGAAATAAAAGACGAGGAGTTAAAACAAGAAAAAAAGAAAAAGAAAAAGAAAAAATCAAAAGTTAAAAAAGCTAAAAAAGGGAAAAAAAACAAGAAAAAAAAGAAAACTAAACAAAAGTATAAAGCCAAAAAGAAAGCTAAAAAGAAAGCCAAAAAAGAAGCCAAGAAAAAAGCTGCCAAGAAAAAGAAATCGAAAAAAAATAAGAAATCAAAAAAAAACAAGAAAAAATAAATAGCTCATATTTACAAAAAAGCCCAGCAAACTTTATTGGTTTGGAGGGCTTTTTGTATTTAATAATAAAGTAAGTTTTTGTTTTAAATAATACCAAATATATTAATAAAATAGTCCAAAGTTGTGTGGTTTTTTAGAAAAAATCAAAAAAAAATGTGCATAGCTGGGCTACGAAACTAT
>NZ_MUGT01000053.1:0-494 GCF_002217205.1 Flavobacterium branchiophilum NBRC 15030 = ATCC 35035
ATTTTCTTTGGTATTAATTCGTTTTTCTTGGGGAGTTGGTTGATGAAACCACCAAGGTTTTGAACACTTTAGCGGTTTGTTGGGCTTTGCAAGAGCGGGAGGGAAAGAAATGGCTAGGTGGTTCAGTTGCGATTTTATTTAGGCCTCGCAGCAATCGAATGAAAAATATTGGTTTATATTTTTCTTTCAATCAATAGCTTTTGGCTTTAGTAAAAGGGTACAGGTTTTGAATTGTTAAGGGGCTTTAGTTGATAAAAATAGCGCTATTTATGGCTAAAAGTCTTTTGTAATCATACATCCCTTGGGCAGAAGCCCAAGGTTATTCATTGATTTCATTTTAAATACCTTGGGCTAAAGTTTAAGGCTATTTATTGTTTCTTTTTTAAATACCTTGGGCTGAGCCCTAGGTTATTCATTTTCCTCTTTTCTCTTTCTTCTTTCCTCTTTCTTCTTTCCTCTTTCTTCTTTCCTCTTTCTTCTTTCTTCTTTCCTCT
>NZ_MUGT01000053.1:548-39304 GCF_002217205.1 Flavobacterium branchiophilum NBRC 15030 = ATCC 35035
TTTCTTCTTTCCTCTTTCCCTCTTCAAAAAACATGGGTTACACAGACTGTGGCTGCCATATAGCCCCGACAGTAGCGGCATCCTTTTTGTTTTTTCTTTAAAAACAAAAAGATAGAGCGAATGGCGGGAACTGGCCCTGCGTGAAAATGCCTGAAGTGGCTGCTCCTGATTTTTTGGCTAACAATTGGTGTATTGTCTTGCTATTTGTTGGGGGTTTTTGGGGTATAAAATATTGTTTATGGGGTGGTTATGTCGCCCAAATAGTAGCTATCGCCCAAATAAAATGATATGTTGTCTTTTTTGAGGTTTACTTTTTTCAAATAAATTTTGTGTGTATAAACTACGTTGGTTCCAGAGCCTACGCTTGTTGTGGTTACTTCGATGGTGGCTTGTGTTGTAGTGTTATCGACTTCCCAACTTTCTGTAAGTGTGGGGGTTGTTGGGGTTGTGGTATTGCAAAAATAGGCGGTTGGCAAAGTGCCATTGTAAACCAAATACCGCAATTTGTTTGTGGTGTTGCTCAAATTGGCCACTCGTGGTGTTGTGGTTACGGCATTGGCGAAGAGGGTTGGGTCTAGGTTGTCTAGCAACAGGGCTTCTTTGTCTATTTGTGAATATAGTTTGGTTGTGGAACATTTGCTTAAAGCAGAGGAGCTAAATGGATAGGTTAGGGTGGTGCTGGTTGTAAAATTGCCAAAGACAAATGTGTCATAACTTTGTGTTCCTACGGGTTTTTGGAAGGTTATGTTTTTGAGTATGATGTTGTGATTGTATCCTATGATGGATGTGGCTCCAGTTGTAGCATTTGGAGTTGATTTTTTGGCGGTGGTTGTAATTTGTATGGTGCCTCCTATGGCTGTCCACTCTTCGGCTAAACTTGGGGTGGCGGCTGGTGGTACTCCACAAAAATTATCTGTACTGGGTGTGGCAGAATAGGTGCGGTAGATGACTTTTGTGGTGCCTGTTATGGCTATTTCTCTCACGCCAACGGTGTTGATAAAGGCAGTGGTGGTGGCATTTGTTATTTTGATGATCATGGCGTCTGTTCCGTTGATTTTATATACCAAATCGCCACAAGAGGCAGCGTTTTCTATTTCGGCAAAACTGATGCTTTTTACGGTTACATCGCCGTCGTTGCAACTTAGGAATCCAAAAAGGACTGCCATTATTCCTAAAAATTTTTTCATATAGCTGAAATTTATTTGTTATATAGTATGTTTTTTGTAGCTTTTTGTTTATTATAGTTTGTTTGCCTCAGGCAAATTGTTTAGGGCGATTTTTTGTTGATATTTTCAAATTTAATTTTGTTTTAGGCCTTATTATCCAATTGTAAGTAGGGTTTTGTTTTTTTTTGGAATCAAAATACTTGCTTTTGACACTTATATTTTGATAAGAAAAAATACCTAAATAGCTTTAATTAGCTTTAATGGAAGGTTTATGTACTTAAAACGGGAGCAAAAATAAGATTTTTAATTTGTTTGAAAATAATTATCTTGTAAATTTAACTATTTGTTGGCTTCAAAAAAAATGGCTGTTGATTTGTAGCATTGATTTACTTACCTTTGAGCCGAAAAATTTGACTATGAAACTCACAAAATATTATGTAGCTGCCTTTTCAGCCTTTCTGATCTGGGGTTTTTTTAGCTTGGCTCTCAAGCCATTACGGGATTATCCTTCGTTAGATATTTTGTTTTTTAGGGTTTTTATAAGTGCTGTTTTGATGTTGTTGGTTAATCTAATTTTTAGAAAGGCTGTGTTACAACAACAATGGAAGCTTTTTCGATCATTAGATAGCAAACAGCAGCGGCAAACCTTATTTTATACGTTTTCGGGTAGTTTTTTATTGGCTGCCAATTGGTTTGTTTTTATTTATGTTGTGAATCATATTGGAGTTAAAACGGCTTCGTTGGCTTATTTAATTTGCCCTATTTTAACGTCGTTGTTGGCATTTGTACTTATCAAAGAAACATTAAATAAGTGGCAATGGGTTGCTATAAGCATCAGTACGATAGGGTGTTATATTTTGTCTATGCACCATTTTGACGATATTTTATACAGTATTGTGGTAGCTGCCACGTATTCATTTTACCTCATTAGTCAGCGAAAAAATAGTTTTTTAGATAAATTTATCTTACTTTCTATCCAAATTATTACTTTGTCTGTAATATTGTTGCCGTTTTATCCGATGGTTGTTTCAGATTTGCCAAGGCAAGAGACGTTTTATACTTGTTTATTTTTTATTACGGTATTTTTTACCATAATACCACTTTTTTTAAATCAATATGCTTTAAAGGCCTTGAGTTCCTCTACGGTAGGAATCATGATGTATATCAATCCGATCATCAACTTTAGCATTGCTTTTTTATATTTTAAAGAAACGGTTAGTACGCTTCATGTGATAGCCTATTTGCTTATCGTTGTTTCGATAGTTGTATTTAATTATAAATTTATTTTTATTAAAAAAAATCTATAAAATGAACCAAGCGATTTATTTGGACCATGCCGCTACAACCGCCATCAGACCCGAGGTGATTGTGGCTATGACCCAAGCCATGACAGAACATTATGGGAATCCATCCTCAACACACGCTTTTGGACGGCAAGCTAAAAGTGCCATTGAATTAGCCCGAAAATCCATAGCCCAAGCCTTGCACGTATCGGGGCAGGAAATTATTTTTACTTCGGGTGGCACAGAGGGCAACAATTGGATCATCCAATCGGCCATTTGTGATTTGAAAGTAACCCGCATCATAACCTCCAGAATAGAACATCATGCGGTGTTGCACAGTGTATTGGCCGTTCAAGAAAAGTATGGTGTTGTGGTAGATTATGTAAATATCCTTCCAAACGGAGCTGTGGATATGACCCATTTGGTAACATTGTTGTCTGAAAATCAAAAAACATTAGTGTCGTTGATGCACGTGAATAACGAAACGGGGGTGATAACCAACATACAGCATGTGGCACAAATTTGCAAAGAACATCAAGCCTTTTTCCATTCAGACACCGTGCAATCTGTTGGCAAAATGGCACTGAACTTGCAAGATATTCAGGCCGATTTTATTGTTGGCACAGCCCACAAATTTCATGGGCCAAAAGGAATAGGTTTTGTTTTTGTTAGAAAAGGCCTTGTTTTGCAGCCGCTTTTTTTTGGAGGCGAACAAGAAAAGGGTTGGAGGGCCGGCACAGAATCGGTACCTCAAATTGTGGGCATGGCAAAAGCATTAACATGGGCAATGCAACATTTGGAACAAGAGCAGGCCTATATTGGTTTATTAAAAAATCAAGTCATTTTTGAGCTCAAAAACCATTTTCCCAACCTTAAAATTAATGGCGAAAATACCATTAATTCTATTTTAAACATCAGTTTGCCACTTTTTGAAAAAAAATACGATATGTTGATGTTTCAATTAGATATGAAAAAAATAGCAGTTTCAAGAGGAAGTGCTTGTCAATCAGGTAGTTCCAAGCCATCGCACGTTTTGAAAGAAATGCTAACCGAATTAGAATTGCAACTGCCCCATTTGAGAATTTCGTTGGGCTATGAAAACAAGCCGTCTGAAATGAGTACCTTTGTCAATGAATTAAAAAATATATGCCATGTATAAAAAAATAGTTGTTTACATAGCCCCATGTATGCTGTTGTCGTGCTACCAAAAAGAACAGAATTGTAAAGATTTTAAAACAGGAACATTCCGATTTGAAACCACCATCAACGGCAAAAAAGCAGTTACCGATTTTGTTAGAAATGATAGCATTGAAATAGAAACTTATAACGGAAAAACCGATACCGCCACCGTAAGATGGGTTAGCGATTGTGAATATATCCTACAAAAAAAACATCCAAAAAATTTATCCGAAGAAAAAGCCATTGATATAAAAATATTGTCCACAGACAAAAATACTTATACTTTTGAATATGGCATAGTAGGCGCCAACAAAAAAGAGAGAGGATTTGTAACAAAACTAAAATAACTTACGTAAAAGATAGAAATATTAACAATTAAAAAATCAAAATGGAACTATTAACCTCCGCAAATGCTTGGATTGCATTATTAACTTTAACTTTTTTAGAAATTATTTTAGGTATCGATAACATCGTTTTTTTATCGATAGTATCGGGTAAATTACCAGAAAATGATCAACCCAAGGCCCGTCGAATAGGTTTATTATTGGCCATGGCTTTTAGAATTGTATTGTTATTTGGAATCACATGGGTGTTAAGCTTGCAAGAAACGATTTTTAGTATCGATTGGCCTTTCTTTTCTGCACATATAACGGGTCAAAGTATTATTATATTTGCAGGAGGATTGTTTTTATTATACAAGTCAGTATCAGAAATACACCACAAAATGGAAGGCGAAGAAGAAGGAGCCAATGCAAAAGCAGGCAACACCTTAACGGGAGCTATTATACAAATAGCGTTGCTAAATTTGGTGTTTTCATTCGATAGTATTCTAACGGCAGTTGGATTAATCAGTATGAAACCCATAGAAGAAGGCGGTTTTGGCTACGAAGGAGCTTTAGGAATCATGATTTTGTCTATCATTATTTCTATAACCATCATGATGATATTTGCTGGGCCTGTAAGTAAATTTGTAAATCAACATCCAACCATACAAATATTAGGCTTATCTTTTTTAATACTAATTGGGGTGATGCTGGTTGCAGAAGGCTCACATTTGGCTCATTTCAAGTTTGGTACTGGCGTAGAAGTAGGAAGTATTCCAAAAGGATATTTGTATTTTTCAATCTTCTTTTCGCTGTTTGTAGAATTTTTAAATTTAAAGATGAAAAAATCTAAAAATCCAGTAAAACTACACAACAATACCATAAAAGACGATGAACTGAACGATGCCAATCCGTTAAATTAATTTTTTTTATAAAAAAAAACAAAAAACCCTTTCAGAAATTTTTTTGAAAGGGTTTCTTTTTCTACATTTGCACAAAATTAAATAAGATTAAATTTTTCCCCAAATTTACCATATTTACCTATTAATGAAATTTTTAAAAAGATTTTTCAACACTCCAGAAATACCCATCCAAAACTATCAAGAATTTTGGAATTGGTTTTCTGAAAACGAAAAAAAATTCTTTACCATTGTAAAAGACCGCAACAATATCCAAAAATTATTTTTTGATATTTTAAGCGACAAATTGGATCAATTGCATGCGGGCTATTTTTTTGCCTGTGGCATGTTTGACAAAAATACCGCAGAATTAATCATTTCTGCAGAGGGCAACATCAAAAACATAATTTTTGTAGAAGAATTAGTGGCAACGGCACCCCCTTTAAAAAAATGGCGTTTTACTGCCTTAAAACCCCAAAACAATCTCAAAGACATTAATATTCAAATGGGTGGATTTGAATTTAGTCCAAGCAAAGTCAGTTTTATCAGTACTATAAACCATAACTTTCCAGACGAAATTGCCATTACACTCTTGCACGACGATTATTCTGAAAACAACAAACAAACCATCAGCAACGGCCTTTTTGTTTTTTTAGAACACTATTTGGGCGAATTAAAATCAGCTACAATGATAGACGAAGTTCGATTTGAAAACCCCAAAAACATTACAGACGACATCATTCCAATTCACAAATTAAATGATTACCTCATTTGGCGAGAAAAAGAATTTATAGAAAAATATGATGCCGTAAGACATGGCACCGAAAATGATCAATATGCCATTTTAGAAGCCAAACTCCAGTCTGGCAATCCTTTGATTGCCGTAATCAACACCGATTTACTCAAATGGAATGCAAAAGCGTCCCACTCGTGGATACTTTGGATCGAAATTATATTTGATAAAAAACCTATAAGTAATGAAATATATGACGAAAAATATATAATTTTAAATCAATTTGAAGACGACTTATTAGCCCAACTCAAAGATTTTGATGGCTACTTGAACCTTGGCAGACAAACATACGAGGGCAAAAGAGAAATATTTTTTGCCTGTAAAGATTTTAGAAAACCCGCAAAAATAGTGCCCAACATGGCTCAAAAATACCAACATCAATTAGACATTACTTTTGATATTTTCAAAGACAAATATTGGACTGTCATGCAACAATTTGCAAACTAGTCGTTGAAAAAATGCAGCAATTTGCTTTAATAATAAAAAAAGATAGGTGTTTTTAATGTTTTTTTTATTCTTTTTGTAAAATGTAACTCGAAAAAAAAAGAGCAAAACCAAGAATCAAACAAAAATAGTTGAAAACTTATGGCCTAACAATTAAACTGTAAAGAAAGTAATAATATAAAAAGGTTTGAAAAAGCCTAAAAATGAAGTAGTTACACTAAAAAAGGGCGAAAATACAATAAAAACAAAATGTACAATACCGACATTTACCGTAATTATACCGTAACTTTTTAAAGCTACTTATTGAAGTTTTGAGATCATACCGTAATTGCCAAGCTGAAACAACCATAAAAAGGCTTAAAACACTATAAAAACAAGCCTTTCAGACTACAAACATACAAAACAACTACCAACTACACAAGCCCTTTTTTAGGGCTTTTTTTGTAACCAAATACCAAATATCAAAACACTACTTTTTTACTTTAGTTTTCAAAAAAATAGATTAGGGTTGCAGTTAGGGTTGCAGTTAGGGTTGCAAAAAACAACAAAAAATAAACTGAAAAATAATCTAATATACACAAAAAGAAAACTATAAACACAAAAAACGACTTTATAAGGATAGTGAAATAACATTTATTTTATATGGTAATTATATGTAAATAATTGAATTACAATGTTTTAGTTTAGTTTTCTACTCTTATCACACCAACAACTATAGCAATATTAACTATGTCATCGATAGTTATAGTAAACGGTTCGTACTTATCATTGTCGGAAACAAGGCTAATTTCGTGTGCTTTCTGTGTTTGTTTTAAACGTTTCACAACCGTACCCCTGTTTTTTATGGTAATTACATGCGGCACACCCCATTGAAAAAAACTAAAAGATTGAATGTGTTTGCACGCCAATATATCGCCTCCATAATATTTAGGTTGCATAGACGATCCTTTTACAGGAATTAAAAAATCAGCATTGGAAAACTCTGGAATTTTATAATACTCTAGTACATCATGATCCATAATGGTAAACTCCCCAGCACCAAAGCCTGCAATAGCCTCAATAGGTATAAGCGGCAGTTGCTTTTCTTTTTTATTGGGTTTTGGATAGCTTTTAATGGCTGTTGTAGTGACTGTTTTTAGCATTTCGCCCTGACCGGTAACTAACCATTCAAGTGAGAAATCTACACATTTTGTGTAAATAATATTGATATCGAAAGTACCTCTAGACTTCCAATTTGATAAAACTTGAGGTGTAACACCTAAAAAATTAGCAAATTGTGAATCTTTTTTAAAAAAATAATAGTCCTGAATAGCCTGTAAAATATTGGTTTTACTCATAATTCAATTTTTTATTAACAATTTGTGTATAAAATTGTTTTCATATAAACATTTCGTGTATATTTGCAACGTGTTTAATATTAGAACAAATAAAACAATGAGCAAAGATATGAAAAGAAAAGTCTATGAACCTATAAACAAAGAAGTTTTAGAAAGACTTAAACAAAAACACGGTTTTACGGCTCGCTTTATTTATGCGTCAATCCGTGGAGATCGAACCAGCGATAGTGCGACTAAAATTTTAGAAGACTATAAAAAAATGAAATCCGAAATCAATAAAACACTTCAAAAATTATAATTATGAATCAACTTATTACAATTTCAGAAAACAACGGACAAAAAGCCGTTTCAGCTCGTGAACTACACTCTTTTTTAGAAGTAGGTAGAGATTTTTCCAACTGGATTAAAAACAGGATCCAAGAATATGGATTTATTGAAAATGAGGACTTTGAGGTTTTCGCCAATTCTGGCGAAAAAGAAAAAAGTGGCAGACCAGCAATAGAATACGCCCTTACTCTTGACATGGCAAAAGAATTGGCAATGGTCGAAAAAAACACCAAAGGCAAACAAGCCCGCCGTTACTTCATCGCCATCGAAAAGCAAGCCACAGCTCCAAAAGTTGAAACGATAAAACTATCCAAGTTTGATCAGAAGCGAAAATTGATTGAGCTGATTCGTGAAAACCTAAAAAAAGGCGATGTAAAAAAAGTAGCTCACGAGCTTGACGTGAACTACAACACGTTGAAAAACGTAATGCGATACAACAATTTTAGCCCCAAGTTGGTACAGGCTCTTTATAACAAAGCACTTGCCAATAAACAAACCGCTCTACCTATCAATGAAATGATTAACCAATTAACACTTGACTTATGACACAAGCACTAGATTACTACTTTGACGATGCCACCTGTACTGCCGAGACTGTTGAAGAAATGAACGAACTATTAAAAAAGAAACTAAATGACTAATCAAGATCCTACTCCATTTGATAAATTTTGTTACGGTCTTATAATAGTTGCCATAAGCTATTTTGTGTTTAGGCTCATAGTACAGTTTTACTATCCTATTTAAAAAAAAATCAAAAATCTTCCCGAAAGGCATACACCCAGTTTCGAGTACTGGGCGGGAACAAAATTTAAACCTTTAATATTTTAAAAAATGCAAAAAACAATCAAAATTACAGAAGAAAAGCTAACCGAAATTATTGAAGCGATACAAAAGGTAAAGCATTTAATGAAAGAAGCCGAAGTATCGGAAATAAATAATTCAAAAGCTTCAAATAGTGAAAAACTATTTCATAATCTAAGATATTATAATAAAAATACAGCAAACAGTTCAAGTGGCTACCGAAAAGAAGAAGGTAGCGATAGCGAAAAAAGGATACAACAAAAATTAGAATGTTTGAGGCTGGCAACCCAAAAGAATGACGGAGATGTTTTAAACCAAGCAAAAGAAAATTTTGCTTGGCTAATTGCAGAGGATTAATTGGCAAGTTTAAGTGCTGGCGTGTTAAAACCTTTTGGGTAGATTAACTCATTAGTAAACTCATTAAAAAAAATGCACTGTGTCATTTTTGGGTCAGAGTAAACAACCGTCATTTTTGGACTACCCGATTTCAAAACAACCACATCACCAATTTTAAAAGATTCATTTTCCATATTACTATTTTTTTACAGTTGAGAGCGTAAAGATAGTAAATCTTCCCGAAAGGCATACACCCAGTTTCGAGTACTGGGCGGGAACAAAATTTAAACCTTTAATATTTTAAAAAATGCAAAAGCCAGTTATACACCTTCAAATAGGTTCTTTAATTCAAAAATTTTCAATTGAAGTTCGCCCTTCAACCGAAAAAACTCATGAAGATTTAAGCCGTCTATTACACGAGGCAAGTCATCAGATTGAGGAATCTGTTTTAGCAGCATTAATAGCTGCTCTAAATACCGCCATAGAATCTTATGAGACAACTTTGGTTGTTGATGGTACTCAAAAAAAGGAATTTTGTCAATCTGAACATCATTCAGATAGTTAAAAGTTTGAACCAAAGCAATGCTAAAAAATTCATTTTCATTGCTATCAAAATCATAAGAGGCTTTAAGCCAATTACTAAATGCAGTTAATTCCATATTACTATTTTTTTACAGTTGAGAGCCTAAAGATAGTAAATCTTCCCGAGTGGCACACACCCAGTTTCGAGTACTGGGCGGGAACAAAATAATAAATCTTGCTTTTACCTTCTCATTTGGGGGTTGAGCAAAAAAAATTAAAAATATGTACGAATACCACAATAACATCCTATCAATACCAGCAAAGCTTCTTTATCAAGATTGGAGTTTGATGGCTTATAACACATATAAATCTTTTTGTTCAAGAAAGAAACTAATTAAAACCAAAGAAGGACGTGGTGCGGGTAACGAAGCCTTTGTAAGTTTTTATGATTTGCCAATTGATATAAAAACTGTGTGTGTTCAAAAATTAGGTGCCCCAAAGGATATTATAGTCCGTAATCAGTTAGAAAATTACATTGTACCAGATCCGAAGGCGATTCAATTTTTTGCCCGTCATAGAAAACCAAATGGCAAACCCCTTTCAGAAGAAGACCAAAGAGAGAAAGCCACCAATGCCATGATTTTAAACGCCATTCAAATGGTGTTTAAAGACAAAGGGGTTATGACTAAAATGTTTGGCAAAAAGAAAACTTTGATTTGGCAAAATATCAGCGAGGCTGTTAATGCAATCAATCCCAACAAGTGGACTTATTCATTACCTGGCAATGCTCGAAGCTTGCAACGTAAATATGATAAATATTTGATTTACAGTTATAAAACTTTCATTCACGCAGGCGAAGGACTTGAAAACGCTCGTGTTATCAAAGGCGAAATTGCCGATTTTATCCTTGCCCAGTATTGTCTTCCTATCAAGTTAAGCGTTCCAATGGTTATGGGGCGTTATAATGAGGTAGCAGAAATGAAAAAATGGCCAGAATTAACCGAGCAAGCAATTCATACTTTTTTAAATGAGCCCGAAAGAATGCGCATTTGGACACTGGCACGTCATGGCAAACAAGCCTACGACCGCAAGTATAAACACACGCTAACCCGTAACAAATCGGACTGGTTCCCTAATAGTTTCTGGGCGATTGATGGCACAAAACTGGACTGGATTCACTATTGGGATGACAGCGACAATAAAATGGGAGCAAAACTTAAAATTGATGTAATGTTTGACGTGTATTCTGAAAAAGTAATCGGTTGGAGTTTGAGTTTTTCAGAAAGCCACATCGACCACTTTAAGGCTATAAAAATGGCGGTTAATGAATCGCAATGCCGCCCTTATTATTTGACTTATGATCACCAATCTGGGCATCAAATGGATAGAATGCAGGAGTTATACGATAGCTTGGTGGCAGTTGAAGGCGGAACGCACTTTGCCAATAAGGTAAAAAGCCATAACAACCCTGCAGAACAATTATTCAATCGTCTGCAACAACAGGTTATCAATCGTTTTTGGTTTTCAGATGGGCAAAGTATCAAAGTACGCCGAAATGACAACCGAATGAATGAGGATTTTATTTTAGAAAACAAACACCTTCTAAAAACAACAGACGATTTATACCAAGCGTGGGAAACGGTGGTTAATCTTTGGAATAGTGCCAAACACCCCAAATTTAACGCCAGTCGAAATGAAGTTTATCTTCACGAAATGCCACAAAAAGAAACCTTATCGCTTTTTGACATAATGGACAAAATGTGGGTGCAGGAGGCTAAAAAACCAATTCAATACAAAGCACACGGGCTGGATATGTGGCTTGCGGACAAAAAATACCAGTTTGAAGTACTCGACCACAACGGAGATATTGATATTGAATTTAGACGTAAAAATGTGGGCAACAAATTTATAGTACGCTATGATCCCGACTTCTTGGACGGCTACATTCAACTTTGTCAAAAAGACCAAAACGGCAACATTGTACTCGTAGCACACGCAGAACCAAAACGAGAGCATCAAAATATCCCAGTATTAATGAAAGACGGCGACAAAGAACAATGGGCCAAAGATTATGCGGTGCGTGATGCAGAATACAACAGAGACTTTGAAGATTATCAAAAATTAATGCAACGGGCGGGCATTACACCACAAACCGAAATAGACGACCAAGATTTAATGATAAAATTCAAAGGAAATCTACCAAAACAGCAACGTAGCAAAGTAGAATCAGAGGAAAACATATTTAACTATATTTAAAACAATAAACACAATGACAACAACTCAAAAACAAGCAATAGTAAACGAAATAAGACTGCTTTCTGCGAAAGAATCACAATCTAAAGTAGCAAAAAAAGCGGATGTTTCCACGGCTACCATAAGCCAAATGCTTAACCATAACTGGGACTTGATTAAAGCCGAAATGTGGCAACGTGTAAAAATTAACCTTCGTATTGAATTGGAGTGGCAAACGGCTGATACAACCAACTTTCGTGAACTTTCAAAACTGTTAAACAAAGTGCAGGATCGTGGAATGAGTGTTTGTATTGTTCATAATGCAGGAACTGGCAAAAGCCACACTTACAAATTGTATGAGCGTACGTATGAGAATGTAATTTACATAGAATGTAAAAACTACTGGACTAAAAAAAGCTATGTAAAACAACTGCTTACAGCCTGTGGATTGGATGCCTTTGGAACGGTTGAAGATATGATTGAAAAATTCATAAAACACGTTAAAGGACTGGTTAAACCAATAATCATAATAGACCAGTTCGACAAATTGAAAGAGCCATCAATGGACTTGTTTATGGATTTTTATAATGACTTGGATAAACATTGCGGTTTTGTTTTGAGTGGAGTTCCTGCCCTAAAAAAACGAATTGAACGTGGATGTCAAAATGAAAAAATTGGGTATGACGAATTAAAATCCCGCATCGGTAAAAAATACATCCCTCTTTATCCAATAAAAGAAAAAGATGTACAAGCAGTTTGCGAAGCTAACGGTATATACGATGAGCAATTCATAAACGAGGCTTTCAACACTTGTGAGGGTGATTTAAGACGTGTTCGCCGTAGCATCGATCAGTATTTCTTAATGCAAAAAAAATAGTAGTAATGGAACTGAAAATAAAAAAGGCATTAAGCTATGCCGATACTCAAAAAGCGACTTTCAAAACTATAAAAATTGATAACGACTGGAAACCACATCTGGGAGAACCACAATTAGGCAACAGCCATTGGTTAATATTTGGCGATTCTGGCCAAGGAAAAACAAGCTACGCCCTTCAAGTTGTAAAGCAGTTGTGTGCTAATGGACACAAAGTGTACTATGACACACTAGAGGAAGGGTTGAAATTATCCTTTAAACTGGCATTAGAAAGAAACAATATGAAGGTGGCAAATGGTTTTAATTATCAAAAAGAAAAGCTACCAGAACTAACGGCCCGATTAAGCAGAAAAAGACAACCTAAAATAGTAGTAATTGACTCGGTTCAATACCTTTTTAGAGGCAAATTGGAAAAGCATTATTTTGAATTTATAGAACAATTTGAAGATACCACTTTCATCTGGATAAGTGGTGCGGATGGCAAAAAACCACGTGGAAAAGTGGCAGAAGCAATCAAATATGATGCCGATATAATAATAAGAGTAGAAAACTATATGGCAACCATCGAAAAGAACAGATTTGAGGCTTACGAGTCACGAATAATATGGGAACAAGGTTACAACGACAGACAAATAAAATTGATTTAAAATGAAACATTTCCACCCACCAAAAGCCCTTTTAGAATTGGATCAAGTGATTAAGTATGATAGTGAGTGCGTGCCCATATTGAGCACTGCCGAAAGAACGCTTATAAAATATAAGCGAGCAAAACTAATGGCAGGTTTAGACGTTGAACTTACAACGCAGCTCATGGATAAAATAGCGGCCACTCTCGAACAAATTCATAAAAAAAATTGGCATCCAGAAAACCCTATTTTATATAAAAAACATGACTAAAAAAGAACATCAACGGCGGTATAGATTGCATGCCAAAGTTCGTATAATCGTTCATTTAGAAAGTCGTAAAAGAACGATATACGTGCCTACTGGCTACGAAACTCAAAACAAGCATATATTGGAATTAATCCATCGATTCCAATATAATGTACAGTTTGAAATACCAAATGATAAACAATAGGAATAAACCGAAGTAATAACTATAATAAACAAAAAGTATGAATCAAAAATTAGATTTATCGCAAATGAGCGATGCCGAATTTGAAGCCGAAATGCAACGTAGAAGTTTGGCTAAAATTGAAGCCCAAGAAAAGGCTCGACTAGACTACGAAAACCTAAAAAAAGAAGTAGTAACAGAGTTGAGCCAAGCCGCAGCCGAAATTTCCGAACAGTTGAGAGCCTTTAAACAAAAAGCGTTTTCGGATATGCAAACCCTTTTTGAAATGCTCAAAGAATACTCCAACCGACACAAAGACGGTAAAGGTAACTTTCAAGTAGAACACGAAAATTTCAGAGTGAGCTACAAACGCCAGGGCAAACCGCATTTTGATGAGCGAAGCCTTCAAGCCGAAAAACACATCATTGATTTTGTGAATACCAAATTTGAAAAAGATGTCGATACCAAAGACTTGGTCATGTCGCTTCTCGAACGTAAAAAAGGCGAACTGGATATTAACCTGGTCCAAAAAATTATACGCCATGGAAAAACGCTTCCAAGACGACAATTGGAAACGAGGGATTGAGCTACTCAAAGAAAGTTACAGCTACTCGCACTCCAAAGACTACATCGGCTTTGAAACCAAAAACGATAAAGGCGAATGGGTAACGATTAATTTGCAGTTTAGTAACATATAACCCCTCCCTAGCCCTCCCCAAAGGAGAGGGAGTAGAGCAACTAACACACCTCAAAGGTTTTGAAAACCTTTGAGGTGTAATAATAACACTAAAACAAACAGACAAATGGCAACAATAAAAAAATTACAGACTTTATTTTCAAAGTTAGGTATTGATGTACATCAACGCAAAACTAGGATTAACGCTTGGACTTCGGGCAGGACACAATCAGCCAAAGAATTGCAAGAAGAAGAACTAAAGGATTTATGCGAATCATTGGCCGCCGAAATAAATCTTCAAAAAAAACATATTGAAGATGCAAAACGATTAAGACGTTCAACTATTTTGAAGATAGCAACAGCAGAAGGTATAAAAGAACCTAATGACTGGGACACTTTTAATGATTTTATGTTGCACAAAAGCGTAGCAAAAAAATTATTACCCCTTTGTAGCATAGAGGAGCTAGACCGGGTTATACTACAATTTAGAGCCTTAGCACAAAGCAATGCCACATCGGCACAAAAAGCAGGAACAAAGGCTTATTATAAGCAGTTTGGAATGCAAAAACCGTGTAGTAACTAATGAAACCGTGCCAACATACCGAAGATAGTTATTGCTTGCAATTAGAAAACGACTATTGTCGTTCTGATGAGTGCAAAGGTTGTAACCACAAAGATACCAGCATAATAGTACTTGAAGTTGTAGCAACCTGCGAAAAAACAGCCTTACAGTGCGATAATTGTGGCGAAATAGTAACCGAACCTAAAACCGACTGCAGATGAAAGAATTATTGATAACGTGCATTATTTTTTATTTCAGTATAGGGGATAAAAAAATGACTAAAGCTAGACAATCCGTAATTTTTATAATGACTTATATAGGAGTTATGATAGGAACTTTAATTTATCAAAAATATTTGAAATGAAAACACTTAAACCTGAAATCAGATCCATTTTAGACAAAATCAAAGGAGTAAATGCCGATGAAGATTTTGTAAAAAGTGAGGTTGAAAAACGTAATCTAAAAAAAGAAATACACCGTTCCAACTATGAAATATCCTATGATATTTTAGGAAGATGTTTTATTTCGGCTCACTTATCTACTAAAAGTAGTACCGCCGAAATTGCTGTTATGAAATGGTTATTAACCTGCGATTTATTAATTGATGAAAATTATATTGAAGAATGAAAAAAATATACATAGCAGGCAAAGTATCGGGGTTATCAATCGAAAGCGTTTTAAAAAAATTCGCAAATGCACAGGAAGAAATAGAAGATTTGGGATTTAAAGCTATCAACCCAATATCCGTGGTTAATGATTGGGCGTGTGACTGGCATACAGCAATGAAATTATGTATAAAGGCACTAATGGACTGCGATGCTATTGTAGTTTTGAATGACTATACAACCTCTGATGGAGCAAAAATAGAATTGGAGTTATCCAAAAGATTAGGGATTACGATTTTTTATGGAGTAGAAGAATTAGCAAAATATACTATCTGATGAAGCCAATTGAAGTATTACATAAAAAGAATGCCACCAAACCCGAATTGAGATCTGCCTTAGCCGAGAGTTTAGGTGTTCAGTGGAACGAACCAAACCAAACCAAAGGAGATGAAACACCATTTAAACAATGTTTAAACTTCTTTTTAAGTGAGTATAAAATAGTCACAAAATTAGATTATGCCTTTAGTCCAAAACACGGCATTGCCTTAAAGGGCATACTTGAAAAAATAGAGAAAGTAAGCACAACTGGAGATGTAACAGCAACATTTACGTACCTAATAAAACATCTACCCACTTGGTATAAAGAAAATGCTTTTAGCCTATGTGTTATCAATAGTAAGTTCAATGAAATTATCGCAACAATAAAGACAAATAAAAAGATTAGTGATGGATACAAACAACAAATCATTACAGACATTTTCAGATAATAGCTTAACACAAGAGCAAACTCAAGCACTAACAAACTATTTACCTGAAAACTTCATACCCAAAGTAAAAGCAATTAAAACTGTCAAACAGGCACTAGAACAACGCACAAGTTCGCTGGCAAAAATAAAGAAGAATGTAGGTACAGTTAGAACCGAGGCCCTGATAAAAGTATATTTAGTTCGCCTAAATGATTTGTTAGATTTAAAAAAACCACTTTCTGAAGAGGCAATAAATGAAATTGCCAATATCTTAACAACAGACTATTACAGCCTTACAATGACCGATATTGTTTTCGTTTTACAACAGGCCGTCAAAGGAAAGTATGGTGAAATGTTTGAGAGTTTGAATATTCCAAAGGTTATAAAATGGTTTGAGATTTATTTTAACGAGCGCTGTAATACTGCCGAACAAATGAGCCAAGATGAAAAAAACAAACACAACTCTCTTTTTGGACGAGAACGAAGTAGTGAAGCCGTAAACGAACAAAGGGAATTTTCAAAACAATACACAATCAATAAGCTAATAAACAGAAAATGATACTCCCATTTAGCACTCAATTAAACGGCAAGCCTACATACTTTGTTGAGAAAATTCAAAAAGGATTAATAATGAATGATTTAATGAGAGAGTTTGATGCCAAGCTTTCTCACAAAGAATTTTCATTCGATGCGTTTAGGGATAAACTCATTAAAATTCACACCATCCGTGAAGACAAAAACGACCGATGGAAAGTTGGAAACAAAATTGATTTTTTTATTAATGCCCGTCAAAAAAATATGTTTCGATTTGCCCCAGTTCTACCAGTGGTTAATACTCAAAAAATAGAGATTTATCATAGTGGAGGAGCAATTAACACTAAAACGATATATGTAGATGATGAATGTTATGTAGCCAATTATGACGAAAAATATAACTCTTCAAAACAAAGACAACAGTTAAACGGTAAATTGGAAATGATTGAAATAAAAGAATAGTATGTTCAAATATTGCAAAAAATGTTTAAAAATGTGTTTATTCAAAAAAGGAAAATGCACAATTTGTAAAAGGTAACCGCTCCAAGTGAGCGGTTTTTTTTTGTGGTAAAAATCGACTTGCACGGAATTATTTAAAGCAATAATTTTGCACTATGGCAAATCGTAGAACTCAAGGGCAACAGCGTAACAAACTCCTACGCTACCGTGCTATATTAGAAACGTACTTACAGCATAAAACGGAAGATATTCCGTTTGCAGTTGTTTGGCGTAAATATGTGTACCCAGTTCACTTTATTAGCATTGGTACTTTACGCAATATTATAGACACACCTATCAACAAACAACTAAAAGAAATTGACAATCAAACCTCTTTATTCGATTAGTTAATTATTCCCCCTTTGGGGGTTTGCTTTGCCAGTTCGCTTTCGCTCGGGTGGGGGCTTTAAACATTTGTTGCTTCGAAATAATAGGTTATAAAATATTCTTGTACACCATCGTCCCGAACGCTTCTTTTTAAATCGTTGCGTATCATTCTACTACAATTTACATCGGGAGCAAACCCATGTATTTTTTCATGTATTTTTTGTGCCAAATCCCAAATAAACCACGCTTGGTTTTTTTGGGTTTGTGGCGCTTGCAGGCTGGTATTGGTTAGCTTTAAGTTTGCCAATGTTAGTTTTACAGTTGCCTTACCCAATTGCCTGTTTTGTGGCACAGCGTTTCTATCAACTCCCAAATTAGAATAATTTACATCACTAATATCAATCAAACAACACGGCCATTTAACGGGCGGTTGGTACATGTTTAATTGTCCCCAGTCTTCGTCAATATATTTTAGTTCGGTTACTCCCGATAGCCTGTTTTGGATATTTTGAACAACTTGTTTCATGATTTAAGGTTTTTTTTAAAATCGTTAATTAATTTTTTTGCGTTTCGGTTTACAATAACTTCTATTGCGGCTCTCAACTGTGGATGGTCGCCAATGAATTGCCGTTGAGGCATTTTTATATTTACGCTCCTGGTAAAGGCTTTTACTTTTTGCTCTTTACCTTTTACGGTTCTACTGAATGGTCGCACGTTTTGCGTTGCTTTAATTGTGCCGCCCTCGTTATGTATTTTGGCATAGGGTACATCAAAATTCCAAACAATTGAATTGCCGTTTCTTTTTGGTGTTTTTACGCCACGGCGTAATCTTCCACTACCTTTACCTATCAATATGCCACGCCCTGGATCAGAACCATTTTTTCGGGCTGCCCATTTTGTGCCAAAAAAGCCTTGTTTTTCAAAATTTCTATCAAACAACTCCGTGGCTTTTATTTCTATGTCTTTTAATGTTTTATCTGTAAATTGTTGAAAATTCATAAAATTTGTATTTTATATAAATTTGTTTGTATATTTGCAACGGTAGTTTGTCATTGATGGCATTCTACCCCCAGAGGTTTAAAATAGCGTAAGTTATTTTAAACCTTCTTTTTTTTGAACCTTGCAGTATTATAAGATTTTATAATATTGTTGGGATAAATAACAGTTATTGTATTAATATTTTTTGCCCTATTTTGATTAAATGTATTTAAAACCGCTCCATACATTTTTCTATAACTATCAGGCTTTTTAGTTAAATGAATTACAACTTCTTTTACCCCTTGCTTATTTGCCTCTTTTAAGGCACTCTGCACAATATTTTTTCCATTAGTGGTTTCAGATACTTTAACATCAACTAACTGTTTTGTTTTTAAATTCAACGCATCAGGGTTTTTATTACCATCTTCAATAACAGGTAACATTCTATAATGTCCGCCATTATTTGCTAATAGTTTTAAAACCTTTTCATTTTTAACTGCTTCTTGAGGGTTTTGTTTCCCCGTTGTGAATTTTTCAAAAACGCCATTGTTTTTTATTCCAGTTTGTTTTTTAAATTCAACATTTTTATATTTATCCTTTTTGTTTGAATCCGCTAAAACTTCCTTTACTTTATTTGCACCCGCTACTTTATTATAAGGATGACTGGGCGGAAATAGTACTTTATCCTTTCCTGGATTAAATCTGAAAATTTCAAGTTTGTTTTTGCCGTCTTTACCTAGTTGAGTAGTGGCTAAATTTCCTTTTTCAATCGCTTTTTTGCTATCACTTACTTTGTAATCTTCGGGCAAAACTTCGACTACTGTACAGCGGCATCGCCAACCATTTGGAGGCATAAAGCTATCCCAAAACGGATCCGATTTTGGCAGGGTTGTATCTCTCAAAACATCATGACTATCACGCACACGCTCATCACCTGCAGTACGATATTGCAAATTATAATCTTCGCTAAAGTCCGCCCATTTATTTGCAATTTGAGACGATGCCACAGCAAACTGGTATTCAGCTTCTAAATATTGCCTATTATAGGATTCATTAATTTTTTTAACGTCCTTATAAAACTCTGAAAATGGTTTTATTTTATTTTCAGCGTTCAACAATAATCGTGAAGCTTCAAAAAGTTGGGCGTGGGTTTTCAGTCCCGAAAATAAAAAAACATCATTTTGCAAATTTTCTAACAAAGTACCATCAACCACATTGTCCACAATAACTTTGTCAAAAATGGCATTGGTTTCATTGATTAAATTTTGATATTCCAAAGTGTTTTTTAAGTCCTTCGGGTTATACTTTCCGTTTTCGTGCAACTTTTTAAATGCCTTTTCGGCAATGTTTAAAAGGTTTTTAAATCCTTTTGGTAGAGACAGGTTTAAACCTGTCTTTACCATTTTACAATCAACACAATTGCAATCATAAATAAAATTTAATCTATTGTGTAATGCACCAAAGTACAGCCCCCCAACCCCCGAAGGGAGAGCAGGGAGGCTTAAACGAAAAAATCGTCATCAAAGTTCAGCGTTCCCCCTTTGGGGGCTAGGGGGCTCTTTTCTACAACTTCAACCCCAAACTTTTTAAGAATATAATCGGGTGCTATCGAGTAACTTCCAGTACCCAAAAAGCCAATGGCACGCTCATATAATTGTTGTGTATCTTCTTGCGGGTCAAATTCAAAATTTAATTCTCCTGTAAGAAATCCAATATTTATAAGCGCAGGTATAATGGTATCGTTCCAATATTGCTCCACCTGTTCCATATCCGATTGTACTAACTGCCAAAGCATGTCCTGTGAGCTTTGTTCTTTGCCCTTGCTTCCGTTTTTAGTATCTTGGCCTATAACCGCACCCGAAATTAACATCGAAATTTCATTATTACAAAGCCCTATTAAATTATTGTAAACATCGCCATTAGTTGACACACCTTTTGCCCACTCAAAATTTTCTGTGCTATCAATAATAAACCAAGCGGCACTCCCCATGTCTCGCATCATTTGTTCGCCACGGCGTAGCATGGTTCCGTCCTGTGTATTGGTTTTCAAAACACGTGGCGGAATGCCGTATATTTCGCAAAGTTCACTCCAACAGGATTGTGCAAAACGTTTGAATAAAACGTGGCTCACGGCTTTGTTTAACAATGGGTTTAAACCCATTGCTCCATCATTGTTGTAAAACTCTAAAATCCAAGTTCCGAATTCGGGCATTTCACGGTAAGCCGTTGTTTTGTCTTGCGTGTAATCTTTATAAAACAATCCTTTTTGAGGCACAACATTGGTTCTTGGTAAAGTAGTAATAACAGGTACTAATTCATTACCCACCCCAGCCCTCCCCGAAGGAGAGGGAGTAAGAGTAAGTTCAACCAACGAATAACCATAATACAAACTATCTAAAATGGCCATGGTTAATTGTCGAAATACAGGGCTGTTTTTTAGTTTAGTTGTTTGCTCCTCATCAGCCTCACCGTTTGGTTTTTTAAGCGAAAAACTCGATGTGAATAATTGTTGTTTGCGGTTCTGAATCTGTGAAGTCAAAAGGGCATCATTGCTTATCTCGTCAAAAAGCATTTGCAATTTGTAATTTTTTGGGTCTTCACTTTGTGCCATTCTCAGTGCCGTGTTCCAACTTTGAATGTCTTGTCTTGTTCTGCTTACTGCTTTGCTATCATAAGGCAAAAAACGTTTTTGCACATTATTGGTTTGTGTTTTTGCAAGTGTAATTTTATTAAAAAAATTTATAATTTCCTTTTTCATAATAGTCTTTTATTCGTGATTAAATTTTGTACGGCTACCAAAACGGAAAAGTTCTTTTTGAGTTGCTGGGTCGGTGTTACTATCTACCAAAACAGGGAGATTAAGAGTAACCGTTCCTTTTGATATTCTATTGAGATAATCAATTGCCCGGTCGTAGCGTTCTTTGATATGCTCGTAGATTATATCGGGATTAGACAATTGACAAGCATACCATACGGCAACTGTTTTAACGTGTTGCATTATGAGTGCATTTCTGTTTTCGCCCTGTGCCGAAAAAATCAAATCCACATCATAACGAGGTCGTCCGTCCTGCCATTGTTTTAAATTGTTTGAAGTCAAATAACTTCTTACTTCTTGCTCAGCTGTGGCAATCGCAGTTAATGCAATATCATTGTTTTGCTCTGTAATTTGAGTTAATTGATAGTCATAAATGACTGAATTAAGTTCTTGAACGGTAATAAACATAATTATTTATTTAAGGGTTAAAACCTGTGGCTTGTTCTACTCCCAAAGGAATATTGATTTTTTGAAATGTGGGTTGCCACATTCACAACAGAAAACCCACCGTGTGTGGCATCGGGCCCGTCGTCGTGGGCTTGACTTCCTTTTTCAAATGCAAGGAACTGGTCGATTAGTATTTGGATATCGTCTTGTATAAAATCGGGTAGCTCATCGGAATTAAAATAAACATTCATTCTTTCAAAGTGTCCACATAAACTTTCTATACGGTCGTATTTATCGGCTTTACTCCTTTTGTCTGCCGTTACCGGGATATAGTATCCTCGTTTTTCGCCTTCGGCATCAAAATCAGAAACAAACTCGTCCATGGCAAAAAGTCCTTCAATCAGATAACGAATATTATAGTTTCGTAAATCAAAGGTTTCATAAACATCATACAACCACTTAGCGGCATGAGCACGGCTTTTTTGTTGCAAATAAGCTAGTAAAATATGAAACTCTTTTCCTGTTTTGCCTACCAAAACAAGAGCCTTATAATCCGCATTTGCCTTGTAACTTAAATCCCCATAAAAGCACAAGGCATCATACTGTTTGAGTCCTTTATGAACATTCATTTTCTTGCTTTGGATATTTTCATATTTGAAAATCGCTCCGTCTTCAATATGCACGTGCATATATTCACGCATAAAAGAACGGTAGGGCATAGCATTGAATTTTTTACGCCAATAATCTGCGCTTGTTTTTTCTATCCATTCGGGTTGAAAATCTTTAGTGTCTTTGACGGCACAAACCGTTAGAACCTCAAACTTAATATCGTTTTGCTCTTTACTTTCTTTCTGTTTTTTTATGACTTCTTTAAAGTAAATTTTAAGACGGTTAGTGATACTATTTTTGTTGAAATTATTGTTTGCATAAACAAATCGTTCGGTGGCATCGTCATCGGAATCGAAACAACCCCAAATATCCTCTGTTATAAAGTCGATAGCCTCACGCATCATTCTATCATTATTTACGTGGCGTTTGTCGTCCACGTCATCTACGGCAATATAGTCCGGACGTTCGGATTGTTCTCTTGCCCCACGTGGATTTTGTCCAAAACCCAAACACATAAACTTGATGCCGTCGGAGGTTGTAAAGTCGCCATCTGCCCAGTTGCCCTGTTGAAACTTTTCGCCATAATCATTTTTTAAACGATTATTAAATTGCAATTGCCCTTGTATCCCGGACAATAACCGTTTTGCCTTTGGCTCCGTTTCGCCAATCAAAAGCATAAATTTTAAATCGTGCATTGCTAAATACAAATACAAAGGAATTCCCATATCAATATGCACCGACTTCCCAGCAGAGCGAAACATCTCACCCAAAAAACGAAGCCGTTTATTTTTGATGATGGTATTGGCCATTTTGGTATGAAACCAACCGCATTTCTTTTTGGCGTAATTGGGAAAGTAATACTCAAACCATTTCACATAACTTTTTTCAAGTTCTTTTATTCTATCGGCTTTTTGTTTTGCCGTTTCGTGAATATCAATAGATGTGGCCTGTGCAATACGCAAACAATGTTTGTCGTAATCCTGTAAAAGTTTTAAATATTTATTATTGGTGCTCATTAGTTTTCAAGACTTATCCTGTGTTGTAAAAATTGTTTGTGAAACGAGGTGCATTTGGTGGCAAAATCTGCATCAATTTGAGAGATGAATAAATCCAAATCTTTAAGAATTTTATGCACCACAATAGGATCGGAATTTTTATCGCATTTATCCAATGCCGACATTAATTTAGAAATGCCATCGGCTGGAAGTTTTGGAGTACCTCCACTAGTTACGTTTAAGAGTTCCTGTTGTAGTAACTGTTTTATTTTGGTTGGCGATGCGTGAAAATTATATCGCTTCTCATCCCAATCATGTTTTTTTGCCCACTCTCCAATTGTTGCTGGGCGAACGCCGTACAATTCCGAAACTTCGGCATTTGTTGCCTCAAAGTTTTCTATATAATAAGCCTCCGCTTTTTGCCGAGTTGCATCTTTTGATCTTGCCATTTCTATGATTTTATATAGCAAAAGTCAATCTATTATATGAGTTTCAAAAAATACCAACAAGCGTTTGGCAACATCAATTAAAACATTGATAGAAAGTGTTTAAGGATTGAACACTTATTTTTTTAAGCCAAAAAACCGCCTAAAATTTGCTCTATCAAAATGAAAAAATAGTAAATCAAGTTATGCCAAAACCTTTTGTTTTTAACGACCAAAGCCAAAACAATAGTTATGGTTTTAGAATCCTTACTGCAGGTATCAGTTTAAAGCGATTTAATAAAAATCCAATGATGTTAAACCAACATTGGAATTCAACAGAATCGGTACTGGGTAAATGGACAAACATA
Organism: Flavobacterium branchiophilum NBRC 15030 = ATCC 35035; assembly: GCF_002217205.1. Taxonomy (GTDB): domain Bacteria; phylum Bacteroidota; class Bacteroidia; order Flavobacteriales; family Flavobacteriaceae; genus Flavobacterium; species Flavobacterium branchiophilum. Next base: position 24,644 of record NZ_MUGT01000053.1, read on the forward strand.
AGAGTAGAAAACGATTTGCTTTTAGGAGAACCTGTTTTTGACATTGAAGATGCGGATGCTTTAAAAGTCTCGGGCAAAGTAGAGCGTGGATTTATTAACTCGTGTTCGATGGGTATCACTTTTAACCGTGAAGACCTCAAAATTATCGGTACTGAACTGGTAATGGAAAAATGCGAATTATACGAGTGTTCAATTGTGGCCGTGCCATCCAATGCCAATTCGATACGTCTTTACTCTCAAAGCGGAACACTTCTAAAAGATGACGAAGTAAAACAATTGTGTTTAGAAGCCCCCCAACCCCCGAAGGGGGAGTTAGAAACTCAAAAAGAAGAATTAGAATTTAAAACCAATGATATGAAAAAAATCTTGTTATCAGTTGCCTCTCTTTTGGCACTAAAATTTGACAAAGCAACTCCCGAAGTGGATGTTGAAAAAGTTGAAGAGGCTATTTTGACTTTGTCAAATGAAAACGCAACACTAAAAGCTAAAGTGTTGGCACTTGAAGCCGAAAAAGACACGGCACAAGACGCAAAAATTACTGAAATGGTAAGCCTTGCTATCACACAGGGTAGAATTCCTGCCACTAAAAAAGATGATTTTGTAAACCTTGCAAAAGCCAATTTTGACCTTGCAAAAGCTACAATTGAAGCAATCCCTGTAAAACAAACACTTTCTAACGGAGTGAGTAACCCCGAAGATAAAGGAGGCATGACAAAAGACGCTTTTCAAAAATTGAGCCATAGTGCACAATTGGAATTTAAAGCCAATCATGCCGAGGAATACAAAAAAATGTTTAACTAAATAAAAAAAGAATATGCCAGCAAATTTTGCAGATGTATGGTTGGATAGAGTTAGAAATAACATAACCAATGCCGACCAAGCCCCCTTCCTTGATGGAATTACCGAAATGGATGTAGATGTATCGCTTATGGGCGAAGGCACCATTACAGAGAGTAATGTTATCCATGTGCCGACAAGTGAGTTTGCACCTGATATTTTGATTAATAACACCACATATCCAATTGCTTTACAAGCCTATACCGATAGTGAAGTCATTATAAAATTAGATAAGTTTCAGACCAAAGTAGTAACACTTACAGACGACCAAGTTATGGGTGCGTCTTATGACAGAATCGACAATGCTACTCGTAAAACAGTACAAAAATTGACCTCTGAAAAATTTACAAAAGCAATCCATGCTATTGCTCCAACGACAAACACAGCAAATACACCTGTAATTGCTACAACTGGAGCGGCAGATGCTACTGGTAGATTGCGTTTGGTTTATAATGATTTGGTAAACTTGAAAAATCAGTTTGACAAAATTAAAACACCTTTAGCGGGGAGGCGTTTGGTTTTGTGCGCAGATCATTATAATGATTTATTATTGGACAGAGCCAATTTTGGCGACCAATTGGTAAATTATGTTAGAGGACAAGTTGCCCCTATTATTGCAGGATTTGAAATTTTCCAATATGAAGTAATGCCAATGTATTCTGGTGGTACAAAAAAGGCTTATGGCGCTATATCTGTTGCAGGAGATAAAACTGCCTCGGTGGCATTTTTGGTAGATAATATTGCAAAAAAAACTGGAGTTACTAAACAGTATTTTACTGCCGCAAAGGATAATCCGACAACGCAAACTAATCAATTAGCCTACCGTCACTACTTTATTGCAGTGCCATTTAGAGCCGAAATGATTGGAGCAATTATTTAGTAATCAAATGGCTCTCATCAACAAATGAGAGCCATTTAATAAAATCTTTCAAATGGAACAATTTGTATATCCAACCTTAACCGCATTTTTCGCCGCATTAATTACTTGGCTTTTTTCAAGACGCAAAACCCTTGCCGAAGATAGAGCCGCCGAACTTGATAATGCCGTTTCGGCTGTGAAATATTATCGTGATTTATTAGACGATATGGCTATTAGATTAACTGCCGCCACTGAAACCATTAAAACAATGGAAGCACAACACAGAGAGTTAATGTTGGTAAATCAGCAGTTAGTGGATGAGTTGCAAAAGTTCAAACAATTAAACGGAAAAACGCATGACACCACTAGCCGATAAAGCCTTAAAAATAGCCATCAGCCAAATAGGCATTCAAGAACTTCCAAAGGGAAGCAACGCAGGAACTGACGTTGAAAAGTATTTAAAAAGTGTTGGACTGGGCAAAGGGTATTCGTGGTGTATGGCGTTCGTTTATTGGTGCATTTTGGAAGCTTCAATTCAATTGGCTACAAAAAATCCGTTAAAGAAAACGGGGGGTGTTTTAGCCCAATGGAATACGATTGATGCCAAATATAAGAAAGTAGCGCCACAGCAAGGCGATATTTTCATTATGGATTTTGGCAAAGGGCAAGGTCATACTGGCTTTGTTTTGAAAGTACTTCCAAATGGAACAATCCAGACCTTAGAGGGCAATACCAATGATGATGGAAGTCGAGAGGGATACAAGGTTTGTAATCGAATCAGAAACCTTAAAACCATCAAAGGATTTATAAGAATTTAAAAACAATTTAAAACCTATTTAAAAAAATGAAACCGAGAGGTTCACGATTTCCAAAATTAAAATATAAAATTATGAGTAAAAGAGTATTTAGTCTGTTGTTTTTGTTTGTTGTTTTGGTTGGAACATTAGTTGGTTGTAAAACCGCTAATGTTCTCCCGCCAACAATAATTGAAAAAACCAACACCATTACCAAAAAAGAAGTGGTACACGATACCATTTTTGAAACCAAAAAAGATAGTAGCTATTATAGGGCTTGGCTGGAATGTCAGGACGGAAAAGTAGTAGTAAGCCCCTTAACCCCCAAAGGGGGAATTAAAAAAGGCCAATATCTAAAACCCCCAAATGTGCAGTTAAAAAACAATATCCTAACTGTAGATTGTGAAACCGAAGCTCAAAAAATGTATGCCAAATGGAAAGATACCTATATACATGAAAATAGGCAAAACACCACATCAAAACCAGTATTAGTTGAACGAAAACTCACTTGGTGGCAACAATCTCAAATATGGTGTGGGAGGTTATTTTTAGTGTTGATCATGCTACTTATTGGGATTAGAGTAGCTAGTATTTATTATAAAAAAACAATTTAGAATGTTAGATCCAATTTTTGAAGCAAATCCAAGTTTGGATTGCTATTATAAAACTACTGATGGCACTTGCTTTTTTACTGATTACACTGCTGCATCACACGCAAATACTTTAATTGACAATAAAGTAAGCACTGTACATAGGCAAAAAGACACGAGCAAAATCGAACAGGCGGCACTAATAAATGTTGAAGTGAAAGACTTAGAACCAATTGTTCCAATTGTTCCAGCTACTCCAACCGAACCAGTTGTAGTACCTAAAGGAGCCGCTCCAGAGGTTGTAATAAAGGAGGCAAAACCCAATACAAAAAAATAAAAATGAATACAATATCATTTGTTAGACAAGAAGGAGGGCTTAATAAAAGGCTTCCAGGCGAAGATCATGTAAGTGGTTTGATTATTTATGGACAAGCAGACGTTGCAAAAACACATTTGATAGAAGTGGCAGGCTTGGCATCAATTGGAGTTACCCCTACGTCACACCCAGTATTGCATTACCACGTTTCTGAGTATTTTAGAGTTAATCCAGGTTCAAAATTATATTTATTTTCAATAGACGCTAATGATGCTAATGATGCACAGTTTGTAGCAATTAAACAATTACAGCAATTTGCAGAAGGAAAAATAAGACAAATTGGTATTGTTGATTTGATAACTGACTTTGCCGATTTATCTACAATTGCCGTTACTATTCAATCTAGGTTAAACGAATTAGCTATGGCTAATATGCCTTTGAGTGCCGTGCTTTCTATTCATAGTATCACCCCAGCAAATCTTTTGTCATTGCCAAATTTACACAACTTGAACTGCGAACGTTTAAGTGTTTGTATCGGACATGATGGAGCGGGTCGAGGAAATTATGTGTCTGGAATTGTTGGTAAAAAAATAGGAATCGTAGGAGCTTGCTTGGGTGCCATTTCAAGAGCAAATATTCATGAAAGCATTGCTTGGGTTGAAAAACAAAATCTCGTAAATAGCACTTATGCAAAAGTACTTACCGGAAACAATGTTGTGGCACGTGAGCTTGATGTTCCCGGTTTTGTAGATGGTACATTGTTAAGTGATTTTACCCCTGCACAAATCCAGTCTATCAATGATAAAGGCTATCTATTTGCCTTTAAACATGTAGGTTATGCGGGTACATTTTTTAATGATAGTTTTAGTGGTGCGGCATTAGATAGCGATTTTTCGACAATTGAAAACAATCGAACTATTGACAAAGCCCAACGAGGTGTTTACATTAAGCTACTACCTAAAATTTCGGGACCTATTTATATCAATCCCGATACTGGAGAGATTAGCTCTGACACCATTGCATCACTTGAGGCCATTGGTTCTATTCCATTAGAACAAATGGAGCGTGACGGTGAGTTGAGCGGATTTAAAATTTTTATTAACCCCAACCAAGATGTTTTGAGTACATCAAAACTAACGGTTACTTTGAAAATTGTTCCCGTTGGTGTATTGAGAGAAATTACTGTTAATCTTGGATTTGCATTAAGCGTATAGTTATGGATTTTACACCTTTAATTAATGGTCGTGAATACGGCTGGGGAGATATTGTAGTAAATATTTCGGCAACTTCAATAACGGGCATACGTGCCATAAAGTATGAAGAAGACCAAGAAAAAGAGAATATTTACGGAGCAGGTCGCAACCCTGTATCTCGTGGATATGGTCGTGTAAAAACGACAGGGTCGATTACTTTATTATCGGCTACCGTTTTTGCTATGCAGGCAGTTGCACCAAAAGGGAAGTTACACAATATTGCACCGTTTCCAATTGTAGTTAGCTACCAACCCGAAACTGGGCCAATAGTAAAACACATTCTAAAAAATTGTGAGTTTAAGAAAACCACATTCGATTGGAAAGAAGGCGACTTGCATAAAGAGATAGAACTAGAGTTAGTTATTTCACACATAGAAGCCCCCTAACCCTAAAAGGGGAATTAGAAAATCTTTGTCAAAGTACAAAACTTTGACAAAGATTAAAAGTTCAAAACTTTGACAAAGATTAATTTAAAAACACATTAAACAAAAAGACAGCATGAACACTAAAGATGAAAAATTAGTTTGTGGATTAGACGAAACACAAATTGCAGGATTAAAGAAAAAACACGGTCATATTGTGGTTGTGGAAGTGGGACAAGGCGGATCAACTTTAAACGCCATTTTCAAAGAACCCACTTTTGAGGTTCTTGAAGCAACTGGAGCTATTGGCAAAAACAGCGAAATAAAAGGAACTATTGCCCTATATGAGAACTGTATTGTAAAAGCCGATGATGAAATAAACAACCGTGATTTTGTCAAACTAAAAGCACTTGAAGGATTGGCACAGCACATGAATTCGTTTTCGGTTAGCGTAAAAAACTTGTAGCCCGTCTGCAAAACGGCGGGGATGATGTAGGAACATTACAGGGCGATGCTATTATAATGGCAAACTTCAACGTAAATCCTAAAGCATTACAAGTTACCCAATGGGGAGAATATTACGCAAAAGCGATATGGCTTGAGCAGTGGAGGTTAAAAAACCAAGCAGAAATGTTTAAAAACCTGTTTGGTGGTAACGAATAACTAACATTCGTTATCCTTATTGATACGGTTACCCAAATTGATTAAGGCATAAAAAAACCATCCTCCACCAACTATTCCAAAGATAACTGGGGAAAATAAAGCAGAAAGAATCAAACTACCAACTAAAGCATAAAACAAGGGCTTTGGAGTGTATGTATATTTTTTCATATAAAAGGTTTAGTGTCAATGACAATGCAAATGTATAAAAAAAATGGATGCAGTTAATTTTAATTTGAATTTTACAACCAATGGAGGTGCTATTTTTGCCACCCTCAACACTGGGCTGGATAAAGTTCAAAATAATGTAACCAAAACCACTAAAGTATTTGGAGATTGTTATAAAGCACTACTAGCAGTTGACCTTGCCTCGCAGGGAATTGCACAATTGAGCCAAATGCTGGACGGTGTTATTGCTCCGGGTATTGCTTTAAATACTCAAATGGCAGATTTAAGTGCCATAACCGGCCTTACTGGTGCGGGTTTAAAAGAAATAGAAAAGGCGGCACGTGATAGTGCTAAAACCTTTGGAACGGATGCAAGCCAAAATGTAAACTCCTATAAATTGATACTTTCGCAATTGTCTCCAGAGATTGCCAAAAGTTCGGAGGCAATGAAATTGATGGGCAATCATGTAAACATTTTGTCTAAAACAATGGGCGGCGACACCGTGGCGGCAACGGAGGTTCTAACAACGGCGATGAATCAATACGGCGTAAATTTAGACAATCCAATTCAAGCCAGTAAAACAATGGCCGACATGATGAATGTTATGGCAGCGGGTGCAAAAGAAGGATCGGCAGAACTTCCGCAAATAAAACAAGCATTGGAACAAGTCGGAATGGTTGCCAAAACCACAGGTGTTTCGTTTGTGGCTACCAACGCTGCTATTCAAATGTTAGATAAAGCAGGAAAAAAAGGTTCGGAAGGCGGGGTAGCATTACGAAATGTTTTAACAACACTTTCGGAAGGGCGGTTTGCCAGCAAAGATGCCACCATAGGTTTACAACAAATGGGCATTAGTACTGAAAAACTTGCCGATGCGAGTATTCCATTAACAGACCGTTTACGGATGTTAAAACCTGTTATGCAGGATACAGCATTGATGACTAAAGTGTTTGGCAAAGAAAACATGGCAGCTTCTATTGCCTTAATCCAAAGTGCGGACGAACAGGACGCATTGGCAAAAAAGATTACAGGAACAAATACTGCAGTCGAGCAGGCCAATACAGTAATGGGTAGTTATCAGGAGCGAATGAATAGAGCAACTGCAATAGTGAACGACTGGAAAGTTAGTATTTTTAATGCTACTCAGGCCTACGTTCCTTACCTAAAACACTTTATGACTGGGATTACAACTTTGGGCGAATCAGCAAGTGGTTATATGGCTTTAAAATCTACTTTAGAGGCACTTCTACCAAAATTATTTACCAAAACTATAGCAACCGAAGCCGACACATTGGCAACGGCAGAAAGTACGGCAGTAACTGGAGGTAGTAGTATTATAAATAGAATTTATGCAGCAACTCTCGGAAGTATTACCAGAGCGACATTAAGTGCAACAATGGCACAAATTGGGTTGAATTTGGCAATGTTGGCCAGTCCCGTTGGTTTGGTTGTTATTGGATTAATGGCCCTGGTAGGAACGTTCGTTTATTTATGGAATACCTCCAAACGTTTTAGAGAAATTCTATTCGGTATTTGGGAAGCGGCAAAAGCAGTTTTTAACAATATTGGTGTGTTTATTAAGCGAGTTTGGGATATGGTAGTAAAACCAATTATAATGGGGTATTACACTTTTTACAAATTTGTTTTTACAAAAGTATGGGAGTTCATAAAATGGGTTTTCAATGGTATTGCCGCCGTTTTCGTTTGGCTTTATCGGCAGGCGGTTGCTGTATTTACAACTGTAAAAGATTTTGTAGTAGGTATTTTCAAAGGAATAGTTGCACAGGTTGGCATCGCCTTGAGTGTTGTAAGTTCTTTTTTTAGTGGTTTATGGGAGTGGTTTAGCGGTGTGTTTTCGGGGTTTGCAAAGTTTATAGACCAGTGGCTTATTCAACCTATTAAAAACGCCTTTGGAGGTATTTGGGATTGGATAGTCGGACTTTTTGACAAGATTATGGATAAACTAACCGGAGTATTTGCACCAATTAAGAAATTCTTGAAAACACTTTTTTCGAGTGAAGGAATGACCGATGTAAAGGCGGCCTATAAAGACGGTGAGAAAAAAGGAACAGCAAGTTATGATGCTGACCAAGCCAAAAAAGAAAAAAACCATAAGGTTGAAGTGGTTACAAAACCCGAATCCAAAATAGCTAAAAATATCTTTGATGTTACAAAAGGTTTTCAAAATAGTGCAATTCCTCCCACCAAATCCATTGCTGGTGTAGGAGCAAAAGATAAAAAGGAAGGTTCTGGAGGTTCGGGTTCAAGAAGTATAACCATTGGTAAATTAATCGAAAACATGAACTTACATTTTAATGGAACGGTTAAGGAGAGTAAAGAGAGTATCAAACAATCTATAACGGAGGTTTTATTAACTGCCGTAAATGATGTAAATCTTGTAAACTAATGGAGTTCTTTTTTGGGTTAATAACGGCAAAACCTTTTGATGTAAAAAATCAAGACATTAAACTTAATGGTTCCGATTGGATAGGTGTTCCCACGCTTACAAGTTTGGCTTTTGAATATAAAGACAAACGTGTTGAACTACACGAATGTATTATCACTATAAATCAAGAAAAGAATATTGTAACTACACCATTACAAGGGCGAGATGGTACAATAAAAGAATATATAAGTGATGGCGATTATACCATTTCAATTGATGCGGCAGTATGTAGTTATGTCATTAATCAAAATGGAGATGCAGATTATACAGAAAGCCATACTTATCCAATTACCCAATTGCAGGAATTAATTAGTTTTTTAAAAATAAAGGATACACTTAAAGTACAAAGTGATTTTTTAACCCTATTTGGAGTAACCGATGCCGTTGTAAAAAGTTATGGAATGGTACAAGAAACCCATAGTAATAGACAGTCTTTCCAAATTCAAATGTTGAGTGATACTGCTTATGAAATTAAAATAAAACAAGATGCTACGATTATCTAGTGAGGTTGAAATTCAAGGTTCAAAAACGTGGATTTTTCATGAGTTGGCGAGCTGTTCTATTATTGAGGATGTAGCAACTCTTACTGATACTTGCGAATTGTTATTGCCTAAAAAAGTAAAATGGGAAGGAGCTGAGGGTTTTAGTTTACCCATAAAAAGGGGGGATAAAATAATAGTAAAATTAGGTTATGATGACAATTTAAAAACTCGATTTGTAGGCTATATAAGAACGATTGACAATAAAAACCCTGTAAAAATTCTTTGCGAAGATGGAATGTTTTTATTAAAAACTACCCAAACAAAAAAGAAAGGATACAAAAACACAACTCTAAAACAAGTAATAACTGATTTATTAGAAGGTACTGGAATACAAGTTCAACTGGTTGATGAGGATATTGAGTTACGACACTATCGAATTTTAAAAGATACTGTGGCCGAGGAATTGAACGAAATGAAAAGCACATACGGATTACGGGCCTATTTTAGAACTGTTAATGATGTATCAAAGTTATATGTAGGTCTTGGTTATCCTTTTGACGATAGGCGAAACGAAAGTTTTATTTATGGTAAAAATTTAATTAGTGAGGATTTTGTTTACCGAATTGCTGAGGATGTGAAAATAAAAGTGAAAGCCATTTCAATTGATAGCAAGAATAAAAGATTTGAACTTGAGGTTGGAGATAAAGACGGAGAGGTTTACACGATATTTCACGACAATTTAACCCCAGAAGGATTAAGATTGTTTGCAGAATCTGAATTGAAACGCTTTAAAACAACAGGATTTAAAGGAAGTTTTGAAACTTTTGGGGAGCCATTTGTGAGCAAATGTGATATAACTCGTGTGGAGGCATCAGATAATAATAAGGGAAATTTTTTAAACAAAAAAGTAGAAACAAGTTCTGGAATGAATGGCTTTCGCCAAAAAATAGAAATTGGACAACCATTGAAAGTAGAATAAATGATACAGGAAGAAAACATAGCTGGTGCAATAAAGGCATTGACAAAATTAAGTGATCAGATTTATGCAAAAGTATGTAGAGTTCTTGCGATAAACGAAACTGAAAAAACAGTCGATGTAAAACCGATTGACGATTCGGCAGAAATATTTGATGTTCGGTTGCAGGCTGATAGCGAAACAGGAGGCTTGGTTTTGTTTCCCAAAAAAGGAAGTGCCGTTTTGGTTGTTTTTATTAATAAAAATAATGCGGCAGTTATCAATACCAGTGAGATTGAAAAATTAGATTTAGTAATTGAAGGTGTCAATCTTCAAATAGATAAAGACGGTTTTTTATTGAAAAAAGAAAATGAAACATTAAAAATATTAATGGCAGATTTGATTAAGGCAATTCAAAATATAAGTTTTTCGGTAATTACAAATGGTAGTGCAACTACACAGGCAGGAACAACTCAAGCAATGATAAATTTAGCCCAATTTCAGTCCATCGAAACAAGGTTTAATCAGTTTTTAAAATAGGTTTAAATTATGGTAGATGTTATTTTAGATCATGATCAAGATATTAAAATTGATAATGGAGATTTTGTTTTGGGTGATTCGACTTATCAGCATGTTGAACTTATGTTTATTAGTACTCCAGGTGATTGGAAAGAACACATTGAGACTGGCATTGCAATTGAACGAGCTGCACATGGTAACGTAGATCGTTTTTTGGATAGAACTATTCGGGTACAACTGGAGGCAGACGGTTTTAAGACTTCAAATTTACAAATAAGCCCTTTGGGTATTTCAATCAACGGAAATTATGACCGATTATAAAGTTTATGAAAATCAAACATTATTAGATGTTTCGAGTCATGTATATGGTCGAGCAGATGTTGCAATAGACTTGGCCATACTTAATAATATTGCTTTGCATGAACACTTGAGGCCAGGCCAAGTGATCAAAATGATAAACGTTCCCATTCGTACACTAGTTATTAGGGCTATCGAAAGTAGAAAGATAATACCTTCTACGGGGCATAAAACAGAAAATGATGTAGATAATTTAGGTTTTCCTAATGAATTTGTAATACAATTTTAAAAAATATGGCTAGAACAATTGAAGAAATACAACAAAGCATTTTGGTTGCAAAGACAGAATCAAGTAACCTGAGTTCTCTTGAAATATTGACAGCTCAAGAACAGTCTATAACCGATTTGAATAGCACAAGTAAATTATCTATTTGGCGATTATGGATTTGGATATTTTCTTATGTATTGATGGTTCACGAAAAAATAGTAGAAACAAATGCGGCAAATAGCCGTCCACATACCATAAAATGGTATAGAGACCAGTGTTTGAACTATTTAGATGGGCTTTCATTAACTTGGCAAAACGGGCAGTTTATGTATGATTTGACTGGTATTACTGATGTAGAAACAAGACAAATCATTAGCAGATGTGCCGTTTTAGAGAGTAATAATGGAGCGCTAGTTGTTAAAGTAGCGAGGTTTTTAGACGGCACACTTCAACCGCTCAATGATGGGCAATTGGTTAGGTTTAAAACCTATATGAATCAAATAAAAGATGCTGGCAATCGAATCAGATTTGTTAATAAAAATGCAGATTTTTTGAAAATTGGTTTAACGGTATATGTAGATCCGCTAATAATTGATCTGCAAACAGGGCAATTATTAAACCAGCAAACTCAAGCGGTGTTTCCTGTAAAAAATGCTATTACTACCTATATTCAAAATTTAGAGTTCAATGGGGCTTTTGTCAAAGAATATTTTAGGGACGAATTGCAAAAGGCCATTGGTGTGAAGCTACCATTGATAGACGTTTTACAAAGCCAATATGCCGGCTTTGAGTTTCAGGATGTTTTAGACTGGAGCATCCCAGAGAGTGGCTATTTTCAAGTTCAAGATTTGCATTTAAACATTATTTACAAGGCTTATGAATTGGGTAATTATTAATTTTTATGAGCTGGTTGTTATTTTATTGCCCCTGGTATTAAGAAAACCAAAAGCGATAGCTTTTTTGAAAATATTGATATTGCCGCTTCACGAGCTTTATACTCGTACACTATACCAAATGCAGCATACGTGTCAGGTTATGTATCTTGAAAAAGTGTTGAATGAGTATTACCACATTTCGGGTTATAACGCCTCTGAGCATGAGGCGACTAAAAAAATTAAAATAATAGACGAATATTATCCACCAGAGTGTTACCTGTTTTTAGAACAGGAGGATATTGCCTCTATTGAATATGACAATGAGGTACTATGGCTTGATGAAGACAACGTTTTTTTGACTGATGATCAAGTGTATTATGATTTTGTGGTTTTGCTACCTATAGGGTTATTGTTTGAACAACGGCAATTGATAGAATTAGTTAATTATTTTAAACTGGCTGGCAAAAAGTGGTACTTTAAGTATGATTTATAAATTATGAATGGAAGATAAATAGCTTAATTTTAGAATAATGAAAATTATAAAAAACAACTCAAACTGGATAGAAATAAGAAGTGATTTGGATATTTTAGAAAGTTTTTTTCAGCCCATCGGACTGTTTATAAGCGACCATCCACGAGCAACAACTCAAATATTAATATCGAAAACGCCAACTAGTCAAGACGAGCAAGAAAGTATAGTTGTAGATGCAAGTTTGGTTACCAACGTTGGTGGTGTGGCCTTTTCTGGCGACAGACAGGCACTAAAAAATGCCTTGGTATTGCTTTTTAGCGTTGGTGGGAGTGCTGGCAGCAACAGGAGCACAAAGATTGTAGATTCGGGAGTAGATGTAATTTGTGATAACATCAAAATACGTTTAAGCCCAACATCTATGAGGAGTTTAGAAATAGCTACTGTAGCGGGAACTTTAAGCATGACAGGATCGGCAATATGTTGTTATAACTCGGCTGCCATGGTGTCTTCCACGTTTCAAAACAAAACGATAAATACCAATTATCAACTTATTATTGGAGGTTGGTCTTTAGGCAATGCGGGCAATACACAGGAGGTTTTGATGTATGATGCTGCGGCAAAAAAAGCGTATAGAATTTCGCTTATTATTGGTGCAAGTTACTTGCAAAATCAAATAGTAGTAGAACGAATAAACTAAATTTAGAGTGTTATGAAAAAAATAGATTTCGATTTTACTGGGGGCTTTCCTCTGAAAAGCAAAACCCTCCACAATATGCAAGCGGCCTATTTTGAGGTGCTGCAAACAATTATTGAACATTTAGATTTGCCCGGCACAGGCCACTACATTATTGGCGGATGCCAAGCATTAGACCCTACCGGTATTACAAATGGTATGCTGTATATTGATGGCGATGTTTGCCCGTTTTTGGGTACGGCAACAGGAGGAGGAGCTACTAAAATAAGTAAGATTATAACTACCGAAGAGGCAGCCTTTAAAAATGGGTTAAACCACACGGTGTATTATAACTATGTGGCCCTGGTAAATGACAATGGAACGGCATTAGCCGATTTTGAAAGGGTTCCTACGGTAAATGAAATCAAAACAAAGGAGGTTATTCTGGCCAATCAAATAGCTCAATGTAGTGAGGCCTTGAATATTATTTCTCAAAAAATGGTAACGATAGAGTCCAAGACAGCTGTTTTTATGGCTGGAGGTGGCATGGTTTTGTGGAACAAACCCGCAAATGAAATACCACAGGGCTGGCAGGAAGTTGTCGACTGGCGTGGGCGAATGCCTGTTGGGGTTGATATTGCCGTGGATGGTTCTGGAGCTTTTATTAATCCAGAATTTTCGCCAATCAATAACGGTACTGGCCGAACGGGAGGTACAAAAACGCATGTACTTTCTATGGAAGAAATGCCAAAGCATAATCATAATGTGGCTGTTTTTGCCAACGGAAGTGCCAGCGGCAATGCCGATGGCCACCCAGATAACCAGATAGACCCAAACCGAAAAATAGCCAGCGATTATACCGGAGGGCAACCAGACGGCACCACAAAAGCCTTCTCTGTTTTGAACCCCTACAGAACGGTTTACTTTATTGAATATACGGGTACTTAATCATATTTAAAATGAATATAGAAGATATTGAAAACAAGGTAGATAGTTCAGAAAAACTAGCTGCCATACAAGGTAAACCAACTAAATATTATTTGTTTGCCAATGAATGGAACGCCCTAGTGCAATGGGCAAAAAACTTGACACTTTCGTGGGATGCCATCCAAAATAAGCCCACGAGCTTTACTCCAAGTGATCACCAGCACGACATTGAAGACATTCATTTTTTAGACGAAAAATTGAGCAACTGTTTTCCAAACCCAACGGGGTTAGCAACTGATTATTTAGACGGATTGGGCAGTGTAAAACCTTTTCCGACAAGCATGGCACCTACATCACACGGGCATACTATAAATAACATAACTGGATTACAAACCGCTTTGAACGGTAAGTTTCCAATCCCAACGGGCAATGAAAACCAATTGATTAAAGCAGACGGGCAATATATTGCTTACCTAAAACAATTAATTGCAACGATAGGCAACGATAGTTATAGCTCGTTCAAAAGTGTTTTTTTTAATACTACTACAATAAACCTGACTTTGACTTATAATGCCTCTGGAGGTGCCAGACCCATGTGGGTAACAAACATTCCTTCGAGTTCGTCTGTTTATATTATGGCACAACTAACCTATCCGACAGAGATACCAACTAACGGATTTTACAGGTATAACTTGATTTATGATTATTTTTTTGATGCTAATTTAGGGGTTAATTTAATAGCTTTTAGCCTCCTAAAAGTAGAACGAACAACGGGCAGTTTAAGCTATTTTACCAATGCAGACAGCTGGTATGCCAAATTAAATGTATATGTAAAATAAATAAAGACATGATAAAAATTAAAACAAAGAAACCAGTACCCATCAATATCGTTGTTTCAGCCCCTTAAA
>NZ_MUGT01000054.1 GCF_002217205.1 Flavobacterium branchiophilum NBRC 15030 = ATCC 35035
AAGAAATAAGCCAACCTACGGTAAATTTCAAACAAATTAACAACATCATTCAACAACTAAAATCTGGATTACGAACAATACAAACTCACGTTAGTAAACATCATTTACAAAAATATTTAAACGAATATTTTTATCGATTAAATAGATCAATATATAAAGAAACAATTTTTGATAATCTAATAAAAAGAATGATAAATCACGAATGGGTAGGATGGAAATTAATTGTAGCTCCTAAGTAAGTAACTCGAAAATGAAATTTTTAAATACTAATAAAAATTGATCATTTATTTTAATTTTGATTAAAAAACTTATATTTAAACAGTTTTTCCAAAAAAACTTATCAATATTAAAATAATCACAATCAACAAACTCATTAATTATTCTAAGAATTGTTGTTTTTCCAGTTCCATTTTTACCAATAAAACATACTTTATTTACCGGTTCTCCCGTTTTGGGGTCGGTAAAATCGATGTAAGTATCTTGAAATTGTTTGTATCCTTTGATATGTATGCTGCAGATTTTCATTATTTTCCAAATTTTACAACAAATATAAACATTTGACATTTAAAATACAATTAGAATCTTATTTAAACTTTTATTAAGTAATTACATGTTTAACGTATCCTAATTGAATTTTATTATTGTAGTTGTAATGCTATAAACGCATCATTTTTTGTTTTTTATAAAATATTATAGCTATTTCTTAATTCTATTTTCATTTTGTTTTACAAAGGCATCCCAGCCAGTATAATTTTTTCCTATTTCTTGTTTGCCAGAATTAAAAAAATGACACACAGCAGCCGCTAAACCATCGGTTGAATCCAGGTTTTTGGGCAAGGTTTTTAAATCTAATAATTGTTGTAACATCTTGGCTACTTGCTCTTTGCTGGCATTTCCGTTGCCTGTTATGGCCATTTTTATTTTCTTGGGTTCATATTCTGTAATGGGAATCCCCCTAGACAAACCCGCTGCCATAGCTACTCCTTGGGCTCTACCTAGTTTGAGCATTGATTGGACATTTTTACCAAAAAAAGGTGCCTCAATGGCTATTTCGTCTGGATGATGTGTTTCTATAAGTTCGATGGTACGTTCAAAAATAATTTTTAATTTTTGATAATGATTATCGTATTTGGATAATTGTAACTCATTGAGTTGTAAAAAAGTCATTTTTTTTTGGACAACTTTGATCAGTCCAAATCCCATTATGGTTGTTCCTGGATCTATTCCAAGTATGATGCGTTCGTGTGTCAAAAGTCTTGTTTTTAAGGTATTAAAATGTAAAAAACATAAATTGTATTGGCAAGTCTAAAGTTTTCCTTTACTTTGTACCATGATAATTATTGCAGACAAAGTTAAACATTTATTGGTTTTTGCTATCAAAATTTTAATTGTTTTGGGAGCTTTCTATTTTATTTATAATCAATTGGTTCACAATCCCAAATTGGATTGGCAAAAAATTCAAAAATTAGTTTTTCAAAAAGCCACTTTTTTGGGAGTGATAACCATGTTTTTTTTGAGTTTTGTAAACCGTTTTTTAGAAATTATAAAATGGCAAAATTTAGTTTCTACTTTCAAATCCATTAGCTTGGCCGAGGCTACAAAACAAGTTTTGAGTGCCTTAACAGCAGGTTTGTTTACCCCAAATGGTTTGGGCGAATATGCTGGAAAAGCCTTTTATTTTAAAGCAACCGAGACCAAAAAAGTTATTTTTTTAAATCTGGTTTGCAATGGCATACAAATGATAATTACCATTTTTTTTGGAACTATTGGTCTCTTTATTTTAGGTTACACCAAAATAGGCGGGCTTATTTTATTGGTAGTTGGGATACTATGTGTAGTCTTATATTTTGTAAAAGATATTAAATTTAAAATATATTCTTTAAAAAATATTTATACCGAATGGCATCGTATTCCAAAAATTATACATACAAAAAATTTATTTTTAGCCTTGGGTCGCTATATCACTTTTTCGCATCAATATTACATGTTATTTATAGCTTTCGATGTGCAGGTGCCTTACATAACGCTAATGGCCTCCATAGCATCGGTTTATTTTTTGGCCTCATCTTTACCGTCATTTCAGTTTTTAGATTTTGCTGTAAAAGGCAGTATAGCGGTTTATTTTTTGCAACAACTTGGAGTTCAGGAGTGGATAGCCGTTTGGGTAACAACGCTTTTATGGCTGCTTAATACCGCTATTCCTGTTGGTATTGGTAGTTTTTATGTAATGCAATTCAAGATAAATAAAAATCTTTGAAATTGCTATTAACAACTTGTTTGTTGCAAACAAACGCCAATAAACAAAAGGCGGTAACATATTTGACCAAATTACAAATATGAAAATTGGAACACCCCTTTTTTATTACAATGAATGATACAACAGCAGATCATCTTTGCCAATGATTCATATATTTTGACAAAGATGATGGCGTATTAAATAATCATTTCAGGTATGTTGCCTTCTATAATCAATTGGGCTTCTGTAGCAGCAATAATGTGTTCTACACTTACACCAGGAGCTCTTTCGAGCAACTGAAACCCTTTTGGTGTTACTTGTAATACGGCCAATTCTGTTACCACTTTTTTTACACAACCAACGCCTGTAAGTGGAAGGCTGCATTTTTTTAAAATTTTACTTTCGCCTGCTTTGTTTACGTGCATCATGGCTACAATTATATTTTCTGCAGAGGCCACTAAATCCATTGCTCCACCCATGCCTTTTACCATTTTGCCTGGTATTTTCCAATTGGCAATATCGCCATTTTCCGAAACTTCCATAGCTCCCAAAATGGTCAAATCAACGTGTTGCCCACGAATCATACCAAAACTAAAGGCAGAATCAAAAAAACTAGCACCTGGCAAGGTTGTAATAGTTTGTTTGCCCGCATTGATGAGGTCTGCATCTTCCTGGCCCTCTATTGGAAAAGGCCCCATACCTAATACTCCATTTTCGCTTTGAAATTCGACCGAAATATTTTGCGGCACATAATTAGCTACAAGTGTGGGGATGCCAATTCCTAAATTTACATAAAACCCATCTTGAACTTCTTTGGCAATTCTTTTTGCAATATCTTCTTTTGTTAGCATCTTATTTTTCTTAAAAATATTTTCAAAATTTTATTTTTTTCGAACAGTTCGTTGTTCAATTCGTTTTTCGAAGTGATTGCCCTGAAAAATTCTTTGTACTAATATGCCAGGAATGTGTATTTGATTTGGATCTAAACTTCCGGCGGGTACTAATTCTTCTACTTCGGCAACAGTAATAGCCGCAGCACCACACATGCAGGGATTAAAATTTCGAGCTGTACCTTTAAAAATAAGATTTCCAGCTTCGTCTCCTTTCCATGCTTTTACAATGGCAAAATCTGCCTGAAAGGCATGCTCTAAAATGTGCATTTTACCATTAAATTCTCGAGATTCTTTGCCAATGGCTACTTCTGTGCCATAGCCCGCTGGCGTAAAAAATGCTGGTATGCCTGCTTGTGCTGCTCGACATCTTTCTGCCAAGGTGCCTTGTGGAATCAAATCAACTTCCAGCTCGCCCGATAGCATTTGACGCTCAAACTCGGCATTTTCGCCTACATAAGACGATATCATTTTCCGAATTTGTTTGTTTTGAAGTAATAAACCTAAACCAAAATCATCCACACCTGCATTATTAGATATACAAGTCAAATTGTTAATTTTCATATCAACAAGTGCTGCAATTGCATTTTCTGGAATGCCACACAATCCAAAGCCTCCTAACATCAAGGTCATATTGCTTTGAATGCCTTCTAGTGCCGCTTGTACGTGGGCTACTTTTTTTGAAATCATAATTTTTTAGGGACTTTATTTATTATCAACTTATTAAATATTTGTATATAGTATAAGGCCTTTTTTGTGGCTGTTGCACTTTTTTTTTGCCTTATTTCAAAATGATTTCAATTATAATTTTCAGTTTATACCAAAAAAATTGAATTTATAACAAAATTAAGGTTTTAAATGTAATAATAAAATAAAAACATCATTTTTTATTCAAAAAAAATGATGTTTTTAAATTGGGGGAATGTATGATTATGATTTGTTTTTTTGAAAAGAGAAATAAGCTATCAACGTACTGATAAACATTAAAATGCCTCCTAAAACAAATGGAGCTCCTGGAAATATAAAAGGGGCTTGGTTGTGAGTAAAATAATAAAAAACGGAACTCATCATGGGCGGGCCAATGATGGCAGAAGCACTCATCAAACTAGACAAAGTGCCTTGAATTTCGCCTTGCTCGTTTGCGGGTACTTGACTAGACACAACCGCTTGCATGGCCGGTCCTGCTATGCCTCCAAGACAGTAAGGAATTAAAAACACAAACATCATCCAACTTTTGGTAGCGGTGGCAAACAAAAACATTCCTACACAATACAATGCCATACCTAAATATATACTTTTTTCGTTGCCCAATTTTGGATTGATAACTCGAATCAAACCCCCTTGAACAATTCCTACTAAAAGTCCAATGGCACCAAGCGAAAAGCCTACCATTTTTTCGTCCCATTTGAATTGGTACATTGTAAAATAGCTCCAATTGCTATGTACTGCGTGAGAGGCTATGTAAAGTAAAAAAATAGAAAATACTAGTCCTATAAGGTGAGGGTATTTTTTGAGATGCAAAAAGGCTCCAATTGGATTGGCTCTTTTTAGATTGAATGGCCTACGGTTGTCAATGTCTAATGATTCTGGTAAAATAAATAGGCCATACAAAAAATTAACCAAACAAAGTACAGCTGCCGCATAAAAAGGGACTCTAGAGCCATATTGTCCTAAAATGCCACCAATTACAGGGCCAATTATAAATCCTAGCCCAAAAGCTGCTCCAATCATTCCAAAATTTTTGGCTCTATTTTCGGGTGTGCTAACATCTGCAATATAGGCAGAGGCAGTAGTAATACTAGCTCCCGTTAGTCCAGCAATAATTCGACCTACAAATAACCATTGGATTGTTGGGGCAAATGCCAAAAGCAAATAATCCATAGAAAAAGCAAATAAAGAAATCAAAATAATGGGTCTTCTTCCGTATTGATCACTTAAATTTCCAATTAGTGGTGCAAATAAAAACTGTGTTATGGCATAAGCAAATGTCAGCCAACCGCCATATTTTGAGGCTTCGCTAATGTCGCCGTGTATCAATTCCTTGATTAATTTCGGAATTACAGGTATAATGATACCCCAACCCGTAATGTCTATTAGCATGGTGATAAAGATGAATCCAATTGCAGCAGATTTTTTATTAGATGACATAAAATGTTGTTTGATAATTGTTTTTTAGAAAATGTTGTTTCTTTTGTATTTACAAGACTATATTTTTGAAAAAATAAACCCTATTTCTTCAAATACAAATGTTGCAAATAAAATGTGAATGTATAAAAAAAAAGATAATATTTTGATATATATATTAATATTTGTTAAAAAATTACATTTTAAATTTTAAATCTGCAATACTGTCTAATTCATTTTTTAGCGGCAACATATATTTGTTAAATGCAGGCTTACTGTTGTTATCCATTGGGGTAGAGGTGGGTAGTTTTAATTTTAGGGCATCTACCTGAACACCGTTTTTCCAAAATCGATAACAAACGTGAGGACCTGTGGCTAATCCTGTGCTGCCCACTTTGCCAATGATGTCGCCTTGTTTGACCGTTTGCCCCCTACGAACTACTATTTTGGACATGTGCAGGTATTGTGTGGCATAAGTACGGTCGTGTTTGACTTTTACAAAATTGCCATTTCCAGCCGTATATCCTGTTTGTTCTACTACTCCACTTGCTGTTGTCATGATGGGAGTACCTTGTGGTGCAGCATAATCTGTTCCGTTGTGTGCCTTCCATATTTGTTGCACAGGATGAAACCTGCTTTTGGTGTAATGCGAGGTGATGTTGATGAATTTTAGCGGAGCTTTTAGAAAAAAATTCTTTAAGGTTTTGCCATTTTCATCATAATAATCAGTGCGACTGCGGGGCGAAATTTGGTATGGGAAAGCATATATTTTGCGGCCTTTATATTCAAAAAATGCTGCTTTTAAGCTGTCCACACCATCATAAATAGTGTCGTCTATATACCTTTCGGTAATGGTAATGGCAAACTTATCGCCTCGCCTCGATTTGAAAAAATCGATAGACCAAGCATACATTTTTGTAATTTTATTGGCTAAATTGGCATCGATGCCATATTTGTTAAGTGTATAATATAGCGAGCCATCTAACCGACCTGCAATAGTACGTTGTTTATAAGAAATAGGTTTGGATTTGTTGTAAACCAACAATGAATCTCTAAAATCAATTAATGTAAAATGGCCTCTATCCTTTTGATATACAAAATACTGCAACTTTTTGGAGGCATATTTTGTTCTCAATAACCAGTAGGGTTTGCCCACTTTTATGGTTTTGACGTCAAATGAATCTTTAACCGTTTCGATGACTTGATGAACTTCTCGTTTGCCAAGGTTTTGTTTTTCTAATATTGCTCCAAAAGAATCTCCGTTTTTGATAGTATCTTGTATGACGTCAAAATTGTTTAGTACCAATCCAAAATCGACTACAATGGGAGCCACTTTTGGTTGGGGCAATACGACGACTTCGTTGTTGTTTTTACAAGATATAAATCCAATAAAAAACAATATGAGAATTGTTTTTCTAAACATAATATTCTATTTTATTTGGCAATAATAATAAAAATTTTTTATTCGCCCCAATGTTTGAGTTCCTCTTCCGACCAAAGTTCTGGAAAAAAGATCCTGCGTTGGTATTTAGGGTGCATGTATTTTTTCCAATCGCTTCCTCCTGTTGCCTCTCCGTTGCCCAAGCCACTTTGTTCGATGTATTTGATGGCGGTGTTCAAATGTTGCATTACCCATGTTACATTTACCGTATGGTCATAATGTTTCATGGCTTGAATCAGTTGGGGATTTTGCTGAGCCGATTCGGGCAATTGCTTGAACTTTTGCCAAATGTTAATGTCTTTATAATCAGACATATATTGTAAAAAAAGGGCTTTGTATTTTTTTTCAAATTCTAAAATCAAATACGATTTTTGACCCGTTTGATGGTCTTTGCCAGCTGCTTGCCAATACAAATGTTCAAATGCTGTTTGGTAATTAGTGTCTATTTGAGGGGTGTTTCGATACCTAAAATCTATCAAATTGATTACATCTGTTGATACAAATTCTATCAAACGGTATTGGGCACTCTGAAAACCACTAGCGGGTGTTAAAGTGGTTCTAAATTTCATATATTGTGCTACTTCCATCCCATTTCCCATGATATCAAACGAAGTAGTAAGCATGTCAAAATACCGACTCATACGACCTAATTTGTCTGTAAATAGTTCAGTTGCCTGTGTAGGGTTTTTTGAAAAATCATGATGGCAAATTTGATTCATCTCCCATAATATCATTTTAAATAACAATTCGTTAATTTGATGATACATAATAAATACCATTTCGTCTGGCAAAACAGTACGCTGTGTTTGTAAATTGAGCAACGCATCAGTTTGAATGTAATCCCAGTAGGTGATGGGTTTAGCCCACAACAATCCTTCCAAATGGGTTTCGGTATGTTGATTGATGTTTGAAAATTTGTCGTTTAATGCAGCAATAATCTTCGGAATGCTATCTTCCATTAGTTTGTTTTTATTTTAAATGAATTATTTAGTCCTTTGAAACTTTGTAAATCGGCTTTTAACGAACCCACTACTAAACTGGCCTTGATGCGAATCGGTATTTTATTATCATCGTCGGAAATCCAAACGGTTAAACTTTCTTGTTCTTTAAAAACCCGACCTGTTTGAACTAAAGGACGAAATATTTTGGTAGGTACTACTCCAAAATCCGTATCTAAATCTTCTTTTCCTAAATATTTGAGTTTGAATTTGGTTATTTCATCATCAAAAAACATATCAATAGCAATAGATTCTCCTACTTTCACTTTATCTACCATAGGATGATTTCTTAAATAATAGAACGTCGAAATAATATCTTGAACCTCTTCGGTAACATGAAATGTTTTTTCGGTTTTGTCTTTATAGTTTTTAACAAATACTTTATTGGCATCCTGATTGAAAAAACCCTCCTGGTTTTTGGTATAGCCTCCCTCATTTATTTTTCTAACAAATTGAAAGGGTTTGCCTGTATTTCTGTCAAAATAACTTTCATAATTGTCTTCTACTTTAAAAAACATTTTGGTCATACCTGTTGTATAACCTTTGCCAACGGCATGAAAAACTTTTCTATTGTTTACAACGGCATCTTTTAATTCTAGTGTGGCATATCCTGCATTGACAAAGCCATAATGAATTCTAAATTTAAACCATTCTCCCACTTCAAAGGCATCTTCTCGTTGTACACTATCAAAGCTTAAAAGACTACAGATACACAAAATTGCAACTATTTTTTTCATCTTGAATTGTATTTTTTTTTGAATTGTTACAAATTTCGTTCCAAATGTATGAAAACAAAAAAACCCAGTCAAATAAATGACCGAGTTTTTATGCTATTAACCAACCAAAAAATTATAAATTATGAAAACTTATAAAAAAACAGATAGGAAACCACTCCTAATTGTTTTACGGTGCAAATTTAATATATTTTTGTTAAATATTCAACATTTTATCAATTTTAACATATATTTATCAACTATATGGTTGCGATAACGTTGTATTATGAAAAATTGATAAAAAAAACTCGTTTTTTTTATGCAGAATGTTTTTTTTGGCTATAATAATTATATTTTATAAATGGTCTTACTTTTTTATATAAACTACATTATTTTCTTTTTATTGCTCATGCAACAAATTTTTAAGGCTATTTCTTTATGGTTTTAATTAATATTACAAAAAATGACTGTTTGTAACAGACAACAACTCAAATTCAATTAATTTACTTCACAATAATACTGTTGCGGTTAGTCAATTATTAAAACACTTAACTAATGTTTTGAATTGATATTAAAACTTAAAAAACGTATTAAGAGAGTGATCATTGGGCTAAATGAACACCATATTACATTTTGATTGCCATGTACCATTTTATAGAGTAAATCAGTCTCTAATGAATGGTGTTTCGTTATTTAAAATATTTTAGAATATAAAAGCAATAAGTTGGTTCCGTTTTTTGATTGAAATAATAAATGTTAAATGACTAAAAATTAAATTTTTAATTCGAAATAACTTCTATTTATCGCTTCTTACATTTACTTTTATTTCGATTGAAAATAGTCTATCAATAACTGTATTTTTAGTGAATTTTTCAATTAGAACTGATTACAAAAATAGTATATTTGTAAACAATAAACAGATAGAATAAAAAAGTTCTTTGTTTTTTTTAATTATTTCAAATACTTTTGTAATATTGTAAATCTATTATAAACAATTTTAAGCATGGCAATAAATTTACAAAAAGGTCAAAAAATTGACATCGGATTATCAAAAATCACGGTAGGTTTAGGTTGGGATCCCAATGAAGGCACAGGACATGGTTTTGATTTAGACGCTTCGGCAATCATGATTGATGAAAACAGAAAATTATTAGGCGAAGAATATTTTATTTTTTATAACAATTTGAGTTCGCCAGACGGTTCTTTAACCCACACGGGCGATGACCCAACAGGTGGAAACAGCGACGGAAGTGACGATGAAGCAATAAAAGTAGATCTTAATCTAGTAAACGAAAAAGTGCAAGAAATCCTTTTTGTAGTTACTATTGAAGACTTTGAACGCAGAAAACAAAACTTTGGACAAGTTAGAAATTCGTACATCCGAATAGTGGATGAAAACACAAATACAGAAATTGCCAAATACGAATTGGACGAAGACTTTTCTATAGAAACAGGTGTTGAGTTTGGAAGGCTTTATAAAAGAAATGGCCAATGGAAATTTGAAGCTTCGGGTATAGGCTATCGAGCTGATTTGGGTTTCTTTTTAGAGAAATATTATTCAGGACAAATCATCAAATAATTTTGAAAAACACATCATTTCCTAACTTGCCAATACATCAATTCGAACATTTGTCTTTTGATTTATGGCTTACATTAATTCGATCGAATCCTGAATTTAAAGCCAAAAGGAATCAATTATTTCTTGATTTTTTTGAAATCAAGGCCTCTTTTGAAACCGTAAGTAAGATCATAAGATATTATGATGTGTTATGCAATACTATGAATGAAAAAACGGGTTTAAATATTGATACTTTTGAAATTTATTATTTAATTTTAAACGCATTACAGGTTGATATTTCAGCCATTTCTATCGAAAAATTAAATTTATTTTATTCGGAAACAGAAAAATTATTTATGCAATATAAACCAGTATTAATATATCCTAAATTGAAACAACAATTTAATGTTTGGTCTAAAGAGCATAAAACAATTAATATTTTGAGTAATACTGGATTTATAAAAGGAAAAACATTGCGTAAATTATTAAATTATTATGAGTTAGATACTTACATTTCTTTTCAAATATATTCTGATGAAGAAAAGTTTTCTAAACCAAATTTTATTATATTTGACAAAGTTTTTTGCCAAGTAAACCAAATCAAATCGCTCCAAAAAAACCAAATTGTACATATTGGCGATAATCCATTAGCCGATTATCAGGGAGCAGCTTCTTTTGGATTTAAAGCAATATTAATTTAATAAAATATAAGTGAATACACGTTTTAGCTTACATAAAATAATAGACAAAGACCAATATCCTTTTGATCCAAAGGCTTACAGCTGGTTTAAATTTGGCGATAAAAAATATGCACAAGCATTTGCTTATGATTTGTTTCAAGCATTTATTTCAAATTATAAAGAGGTACTTTTAAAACATGACGAAATTGTCATTTTACCTAGCCCTTATTTGTCTATTCCTACGGCTTCTAATTTTTTGTGTTATTATTTTAAAAAAGAACTCAATCAATTTTTATTCCATCACCATAAAAAGGCCTCTTTAGAATCTAAAATCTATCGCAATCAAACGTATGTTACGGATTATGGTAATTTAAACTTTGAGGATAGGGTGCAATTGATTTCGAATGATACTTATTATATTGACAGTAATTTTATAAAAAACAAACTATGTTTGTTTGTAGATGATATAAAAATAACCGGAAGTCATGAGCATACTGTAAATAAAATTCTAAATCAATATCAGGTCAAAGGCGATTTTATATTTATTTATTTTGCAGAATTAATTAATAAAGAAATACATCCAAAAATTGAAAATTTTTATAACTATTATGCTGTTCAAAACCTACATGATATTATCAACATCATCAACAGGCCAACTTTTCAGTACAATACTAGAATTGTAAAATACATTTTGAATTTGAATCAAGATTCGTTTCAAACTTTAATAAATGCTATTGGAGAAAACCAAAAAAAGGAATTATTTCATTTGGCAATTAGTAATAATTACCATCAAATCACGGATTATAAAACAAATATTCAATCAATTATAATTTAAAAAAAAACTAAAAATTATGGCTATTAATTTACAAAAAGGGCAAAGAGAAAATATCAATGCTCCACAATTTACAATCGGTTTAGGTTGGGACACCAATCAATCGTCAACAGGCTCAGGATTTGATTTAGACGCTTCGGTTTTTGTATTAGGCGAAAACAAAAAAATGTTGTCCGATGATCATTTTGTTTTTTATAACAACTTAAAAACACCAGATGGCGCTGTAGAGCACACCGGAGATAATTTAACAGGTGATGGCGATGGGGATGACGAGCAAATCAAGGTAAATTTATCAAAAATAGCAGCCAATGCTTCTGAAATTTGTATTGTTGTTACCATTCATGATGCCGAAGAACGAAAACAAAATTTTGGACAAGTTCGCAATTCTTTCATCCGAATATTTGATACAGCAAGCAATCAAGAGATTTTAAAATATGAATTGGACGAAGATTTTTCTATAGAAACTGCAGTAGAATTTGGTCGAATTTACAAACGCAATGACGAATGGAAATTTGAAGCAGTAGGAATGGGAATGAAAGGCGGATTACAAGATTATTTAAACAAATACAATTAAATCATGGCTATCAATTTAGAAAAAGGACAAAGAATCAACCTCGAAAAAGGCAATGGAAGCAAATTACAAAATATTTGTGTAGGAATCAACTGGGGTGCTATTGAGAAAAAAGGGTTGTTTGGTACCAAAAAAGAAGCCGTAGATTTAGACGGAAGTTGCACCGTTTATGATGCCAATAAAAATGCAATAGATACCGTTAGTTTTAAAAAATTAATGTCATCTGATCAAGCTATAAAACACAGCGGTGATGATTTAACAGGCGATTTGAATGGAGACGATGGTCTTGATAATGAGATTATTACATTAGATTTAGCCCGTTTAAATCCGAATGCAAATTATGTTGCATTTTATATCAATAGTTTCCGTGGACAAGATTTTAAAGATATTCCTTTTGCATCCATTCGTATTTTTGAAGGAACGCCTTCAAGAGTGCAAGAAGTTTTTGCAAAATATGATGTGGCAAACGATAAAAATTTTGCAGGAAGTGTCTCTATGGTTTTAGGTGTTTTCTACAAAAGAAATAATGAGTGGAAATTTAATGCTATTGGGGAACCAACTAGAGATCGAAATATCGAAGAAACAGTGGTTACAATTCAACAAAATTATTTATAATTAAATGGAAACCAATCAAAACATGCATCCAGAGAATGCTTTAGTCATTTCTAAAGAAGGAACGGTAAATTTAGAAGTGATTTCTCCAGCAGACATGACTGTTTATCAACCTATTACTGAAAAATTAGTAGAAAGCGACACCAATTCAATCATCAATTTTGGGGCTGAAATTCAACAAAATATTTCCAAACAAAGTGATCATTTTTTGAATTCCGTTCGAACGTATAATTCCGGAGAAGTGGGCAATCATATCAATGAATTATTAACCGAATTGAATTATATAGACGTTGACGAATTGCAACAATCGGGTTTTAAGAAATTCTTGAAAAATGTTCCTTTTCTGAAAAATTTGGTAACAAATGTTGAAAAAATGTTCCAAAAATATGATAAAGTTACAGCAAATATTGAAAAAATAAGCAATAAGGTGAAAGCAGGAATGATCAATTCTGCAAAAGATAATGCCGCTTTGCAAACTATGTTTGATGCCAATGTAAATCAAATTAAGGAAATCGAAAAATACATCGTTGCGGGTTCGTTGAAATGGAAACAAGTTAACGAAGATTTGGCCGTTATGGAAGGCAATCCATCGCAATATCAAGACTATCAAATTGCCGATAAAAGAGATTTTTCTATCCGTTTAGACAAGCGATTGGCAGACATGAAAATTGTTCGTTTTATTATGATGCAAACCCTGGCACAAATTCGTGTGGTGCAAAATAATAACACCTCAATAGCCGAAAAAGCACAATCTATATTGACCACGACCATGCCTGTTTGGAAAAACCAATTGACATTGGCAGTAGCATTACAACGTCAAAAACAAAATATTGAGGTGCAAAGAAAAGTATCCGAAACAACGAATACAATTCTACAAAAAAATGCGGAAATGCTCAAACAAAATAGCATCGAAGTGGCTCGAGAAAATGAAAATACCATTGTGTCTTTGGAAACCTTAAAAATGACTACACAATCTTTGATTGAAACCTTAACAGAGGTGAAACAAATTCATGAACAAGGTACAGAAACAAGAAGAGCATTGGATACGGGATTACAACAATTAGAAACCGAATTGAAGAAAAATATTATTTCTTAATCTATAAAAAATCATTTTTTTGGAAGAAAATGCCCTCATAAAAGACAGTGAAAAGCGCATAAACAAGTTGAAAGTATTGCATCATTTTTTTGATCATCAACTTGTTGTGGCTATTTCCGTTCGCACAAGGGTTATTCATGATATATTCGCTTCAAATACGGCTTTGGATAGCAACAAATTAGAGCTTTTTCATTTGCAATATACCGATTCACTTTTGGATGTATTGAAAAAATTAAAGAAAAAAAACGAACAAAAATATTTGATTTTCAATAATGAAATCACGATAAATCAAGAATTGATAGATGAATTTCAAAAAGAAATAGAAAAAGATGTTTTTTATGATAGGGTAAAAACACACAACTTGATCATGCAGGCATTTATGCAATCGCTTTATCAGGATTTGGCTTATGAAAATACGGTTTCTGTTTTAACCAATTTGAAAGAAAAAAACGATTTATCAGACGAATTGGGATTGGAATTTTATCGTAAAATTTCAGAAGAAAATTATCAAAAATTTGTATCCTATCCTAGAAATGCTTCGTATCAGTTTTTAGATTTTGAAATCGAAAAAAAATTAATTGGAAAACTAAATACACAACATTTTATGTTCAAATTAGGTTGTGGTTTTCAATTTAATGGCTTTTTTATTGAAGTTTATGAATTCATTCATAGCAATGACTATTTTGTTTATATAAAAGACAAAAAACAGTATTTTTTCATTAATAAAAAAGATTTTAATGGCTTGGATTTTTCAAGAAACAAGTCCAATAAAAAGGAAATTATTGTGCAACTCAAACAAAAAAATGAACAAATTCAAATAAAAGCCAAACAGCAATTGCATTTGGTGCCCAATGAAGTAGAAAATGTATTAAAAGAGTATTTAGACAAAATTACTTCGGTAGAATTTTTAGATGATTTACAAAATATCGATGAAGAAACAAATATTTTAAAAACAATGTTAAACTTAAACATAAAATAATATGGCGATCAATTTAGAAAAAGGTCAAAGAGAAAAAATTAATGTACCGAGCTTCAAAGTAGGCTTGGGATGGGATAGCAATCAAAGTGCCACAGGGGATGCATTCGATATTGATGCCTCGGTTTTCATTTTAGGAGCAAACGGAAAATTAGTAAGTGATAATCATTTTGTATTTTTCAATAATTTAGCGTCACCAGATGGAGCTGTGGTGCATAGTGGTGATAATTTAACAGGTGCTGGCGATGGAGATGATGAAGTAATTTCAATAGATTTATCCAAAATAACAAACGATGTAACCGAAATTACATTTGTTGTAACCATTCACAAAGCCGCTGAAAAAAGACAAAATTTTGGTCAAATTAGAAATTCATTTATCCGAGTTGTGAACCAACAAAATAATGAAGAAATCGTTAAATACGAATTAGATGAAGATTTTTCTATAGAAACCGCAGTCGAATTTGGACGAATTTATAAACGCAATGACGAATGGCGTTTTGAAGCCGTTGGGAATGGACTAAAAGGCGGATTACAAGATTTTTTAAACAAATATAACTAACCAAAATCAATCAAAAATGGCAATTAATTTATCAAAAGGTCAAAAAATTGACTTAAGAAAAACCACAGGCGAAACATTAACAAACTTTTGTGTAGGTGTAAACTGGGGTGGTATTGAAAAGAAAACATTATTCGGTTTATCCAAAACAACTCAAGATGTAGATTTGGATTTAAGCTGTGTATTAATTGACGATCAAAACAATATTTGCGATCATTTATATTCTCCATTATATCGTGTGGAAGTATTGCAACAATTTGGTCTTCCTAAAGGAAAATTATTAACTTCGGATAGCGCTTTGAAACATACAGGTGATGATTTACAAGGAGATAAAGGTGGTGATGATGGTCTTGACAACGAAATTATTACGGTAGATTTAACAAAAATAAATAGCAATGTAAGCCAAATATTCTTCTTCTTGAACAATGCAGGTGCTGAAGATTTTGCTCAAATTCCGTATGCAAAAATCAGAATGTATGAAGGAACGCCAACGCGTGTAAATTCCGTTTTTGCAGATTATAATGTTTCTGCTGAAGCACAATATGCAGGTAAACGCTCATTAATTATGGGTAAATTATACAAAAGAAATGGCGAATGGAAATTTAGTGCCATTGGAGATCCAACAGAAGATTCTTTCTTAGGACAAACTATTCATCGAATTGTAAAATCCTATCTATAATTTATGCTAATCAAAAACATCGAAGGATTACGAGTTGCAGAAATTAAAGATTTAGTAAATAGAGGGGGGAAATTTGTTATTTTCCCCTATACCATTTCTTTTGTTGTTATGACTCTTCAACGCAATTCCGATATCTATTTTATTCGTCCTGAAGAAAAATCAATAAAATATTCTTTATCTTATGTTTTAATGAATTTTTTTATTGGTTGGTGGGGCATTCCTTGGGGTCCCATTTACACAATTGGTGCTATTTACAGACATTTACAAGGTGGTAAAGATGTAACCGCTATTGTCCTGACAGACCTGATTCAAAATGATCCTGAAGCAGATACTTCAACTTATGCTATCAATACCATGAATTCTTCAGATTCTAATGCTAACAATGGGTATAATATTCCCCGTTAATTTCAATTTATTATGAGAAGATTACCAGTTTATTTGCTTTTAGACACTTCGGGTTCCATGAATGGCGAACCTATTGAAGCCGTGAAAAATGGCGTTCAAGTGATGATTTCTTCTTTAAGACAAAATCCGCAAGCTATTGAAACCGCTTTTTTGAGTGTTATTACCTTTGATAGTGTGGCACAACAACTTATTCCGCTTACCGATTTGGCTTCTTTTCAAATGGTAGATTTGAAAGCAACTGGAGTTACCGCTCTTGGTGAAGCACTAAAATTAGTAGCTCACAAAATAGATACCGAAGTAGCTAAAACTACTATGGATCACAAAGGCGACTGGAAACCATTAGTATTTATTATGACCGATGGAATTCCAACTGACGACTGGCAAGCCGGATTAATTGAATTTAAAAACAGAAAAACCGCATTTACCGTAGCTTGTGCCGCAGGTAGTGGTGCAGATACAAAAGTACTCAAACAAATTACAGATAATGTAGTGAGTTTGGACAATGCAGATGGTGCGAGTATTAGTAAATTTTTTCAATGGGTAACCGCTTCTATCGGCGTTAGTTCTACAAAAGTGGAAGACAATGGTAAAGATATCCAAGGGTTTAAAGAATTGCCACCGCCACCGCCTGAATTAAATATTGTAGTTTAAAATGTCAAAATTCGGATTTTCATTTTCGCTTTCTAGATTATTAGGCATTACAGGTGTAAAGCAACGTTTTGCTAGAAAAACAGGCATACCAACATCAAAAACTGGTATAGAACGAAAAATGGGAAGTTTGATAATTCGTTCCTTATTTAAAAAATAATTTTATGAGAAGATTACCCGTTTATTTTTTATTAGACACTTCGGGTTCTATGTATGGCGAACCTATTCAGGCTTTGAATAATGCCCTTGCTGGAATGGTCAATAATTTACGTCAAGACCCATTAGCGCTGGATTCTCTTTGGATCAGTATTATTACTTTTGATCGAGATGTAAACGAAATTTGCCCGTTGACCGAATTGGCTTTGTTTCAATTGCCAGAAATTTCTTGTCCGCAAAGTGGCCCCACGCATACTGGAAAGGCTTTAGAATTATTGTATAGCAAAGTTCAAACCGATATAATGAAAAGTACTGAAACCCAAAAAGGCGATTGGAAACCCTTACTTTTTCTTTTTACAGACGGAAAACCTTCTGATATTCAATTATATAACGAAATAGCGCCTAAGTTTAAAAATCTAAATTTTGGAGCCATTGTTGCTTGTGCAGCAGGAAATTTAGCCGATGATTCCAAATTAAAACTATTGACCGATGATGTGGTACATTTAGACAATGCGGATAGTGCTACATTAAAGCAATTTTTCAGATGGGTTTCTGAAACTATTGAACAAGGAAATAAAAGTCAAGGAACTGGAGAAAGTGTAGCACTTCCTCCTCCTCCAAGCGAAATAACTTTAGTAATATGAGAACGCTTTTGCATTTCTTTATTATTATAGTCATTGTAGGGCTGTTTTTATACAATAAATTATTGCCTTATAAAGAAAAACTCAATCCACAATATAAAAAAGTGTTTTCCTTTTTTGACGCTATTTTTTCTCCTGTTTTTGAAATATTGAAGTCAATTTTTAAACCTGTTCAAGTAGGATACGGATTATTTGTGGACATGACCCAAGTGATTGTTTTACTGATTTTATTGTTTTTATTACATTTATTTTAAAATATGAGAAGATTACCTATATATTTCTTGATAGACGTTTCCGAATCGATGGTTGGGGAACAAATTCAATTTGTTGAAGAAGGAATGGCAACAATAATCAAAGCCATTAAACAAGATCCACACGCTATTGAAACCGTTTGGGTCTCCATTATTATTTTTGCGGGTCAAGCCAAAACCCTTGTGCCTTTGCAAGAAATCGTGAGTTTCTATCCGCCAAAATTCCCTATTGGTGGAGGCACTTCTTTCGGAAAAGGTCTGGGGCATTTGATGTATGAACTTAGAAAAAACACGGTTAAAACTACTTTTGAACAAAAAGGCGATTGGAAACCAATTGTATTTTTGTTTACAGATGGTGTACCCACTGATGATGCCAAACCTGCAATAAACGAATGGAAACAAAATTGGGCAAGAACAGCAAATCTTGTAACCATTTCTTTTGGTGACGATACCGATACATCGCTTTTGAGTGAATTGACTGAAAATGTTTTACAATTTAAAAATACAACGGAAGAAGATTATAAAAAATTCTTCAAATGGATTACCGATTCCATCAAAACAAGCAGCGTTAGTGTCGAAAAAAGCAGCTCCGGCTTTGAATTAGCCGAAATTGATCATGACACGATAACAAAAATTGATTTGACCAAGCAACCACCAAAAAAAGTGAATGTGGACAGTAATTTTGTAGTGCTTTCAGCAAAATGTCAAAATTCTAAACGTCCGTATTTAATGAAATATAAAAAATTCGTCCAACCCTCTATTTATGCGGGTATGGAAACGCGTTCGTATCGATTAGTAGGTGGTTTTCAGATCGATAACTCCTATTTTGATTTGTCCGATGATGAGCAAATGAACACACAAATCAATAGTGAAGAGTTAGTTGGTGCTCCTGCCTGCCCTTGCTGTGACAATCAATATGGTTTTGCTATGTGCCAATGTGGAAAAATTCATTGCATTGGCGACGAAGAACTAAACACCTGCCCATGGTGTGGCAATCAAGGAAATTATGGCTTTGGAGATGGCAGTTTTGATGTAAACAGAACATTAGGATAATCAAAAAAAATGACAAAATCATATATAGAAAAATTATTATTTGCTCACAATAAGACAATAACTCCAAAAAATAATCTTATTTTTGAAGCATTTATTAACGATTCTGAAATAATAAATGCAGTTGCAACTATATTAAATCAACAAAAACAAATTATGGCAAATTGGCAAATTCGTGAAAGTATTCATGACATCATTTCGGCTTCCATTCCAATTCCTAATGGCACCGTTGGAAAAGTATATGACTATGCTTTTGCTAATGAAAATGCGCTTTGGAACAACATGCTCCATTTTGAAATGAAAGGTCTTGAAAATGTCGGTTTGCAATTTGACCCTATTGAAAAACGAATTTTTGGAACCCCAAATAACAATGGTGATTTTAAAATAATTTTAAAATTCAGAGTTAATGGTGAACTAGAAAACAGCATTTTAAACGAAAAAACAATCAATTTAATCATCAATGCCGATCCAAAATCGCTTTGGCAAAATAAAGCGAGTGATCATACGGATCCATTTTGGAAAGAAGATAATGTAACTTCTTTTGAAAAAATTGGCGATAAAAATATTGTAGTAGCTTCAAAAAGAGGACGTTCTCATGCCAATGTAGGTTCGTTTCGAGACGATGATTTTGCCTTTCATCATTTTGAAAAAAACAATTGGAGTGTTGTTGCCGTTTCTGATGGTGCTGGAAGTGCAAAATATTCCAGAAAAGGCTCAGAAATAGCTTGTAATGAAGTCATTAATTTTTTTGAAATCCATTTTACAGAAGCTCCATTAAACGATTTTGATTTGCTTTTAAAAGAATATGCCAAAGAAAATAATTTGGCTAAAGAACTAATAAATACAGAAGCAATTCCTCAAGAGCAGCCGATACAAGAGCAAAAAACTGCGTCGAATAAAACATCCAATCAAATAGCGATAAGCAAATTTATTTACCATTATTTAGGCGGTTGTGCCAAACACGTTTTTAATAAATTAGATGATTTTGCAAATAAAAACGGTTTTGAAATCAAAGATTTGCACAGTACATTAATTTTTACCTTGTTCAAAAAATACGATTTTGGGTATGTTTTACTTTCTTTTGGTGTGGGCGATTGTCCTATTGCTGTCATCAACAAAGATTTTTCTGATTTTAAACTCATGAATTGGCTAGATGTGGGAGATTATGGCGGAGGCACCCGATTTATTACCATGCCTGAAATTTTTACAAATGATAAATTTTCAAGTCGATTTGGTTTTAAAATTTTTGATGATTTTTCATATTTAATGCTCATGACAGATGGTATTTATGATGCCAAATTTGTGGTGGAAGCCAATTTGGAGAAATTAGATAAATGGAAAGAATTTATTGCCGATTTGAACGGAAATAATGAAGATCAAGCAAAAGTAATTTTTGATGCAACCCATCCTGATTTAGCCCATCAACTATCAAATTGGATGGATTTTTGGAGTCCAGGAAATCATGATGACCGAACTTTAGCCGTGATATTTTAATTTAAAAACAATTCAAATGTCGATAATAACAGTAAAATCAATATTAAATGACGCAACTTATCAATATATTGATACGGGTGACCCCAAAAGTGGCACTGCTAAAAATGTCTATTTTAGTCCCGATAGAAAATATGTTGTAGCCATTTTCAAAGAAAAACAAGATTTCAACCAAATTGACCGTCTCAAACGTATTGCAAGTGTGCAACTCGAACGCATAAAAAAAATGGATGGAGGCGATTATTATTTGGAAGAATTGTTCCGATGGCCCACGGATGTTATTGAATCCAATGGAAAAACAGGGATAATTGTTCCGATTTATAAACCCAATTATTTCTTTAAAATAGGGTATGCCAATCAAGATTTAATCAAAGGAGAAGAAAAAAACGGAAAGTGGTTTGCTGGTGCTAAATTTAGAAACAAACTATTTCCATTGAGTTTAGATGCTTCAGAACTAGGCAATTGGCTCAATTATTTTCAAATTTGTATCAATATTTGCAGAGGTGTAAAAAAATTGCACCAAATGGGATTGGCACATTCCGATTTATCGTATAATAATGTTTTGATAGATCCCATTACAAAATCCGCCGTGATTATTGATTTAGATGGCATGGTGGTACCAGGAATTTATCCCGCAGAAGTATTAGGTACGGCTGATTTTATAGCTCCTGAAGTATTGGCTACCAAACATTTGGACCTCAACGATCCGAATAGAAAGTTGCCAAATATCAGAACCGATTTGCATGCCTTACCCGTTTTGATTTATATGTTATTATTACACAGACATCCATTAAAAGGTGGAAAAGTGCATGATTTGGACACCGAAAAAGACGATTTACTTTCAATGGGAGAAAAAGCGTTGTTTATAGAACATCCATCAGACAAAAGCAATCGCCCGAAAATGAATCAAGTTTCCAAATGGGATTTATATTGGTCGGATATTGACAAATTGCCATACACCATCACTGGACCCTATTTGAAACCGCTTTTTGACCGAGCCTTTATCGATGGTCTGCATCAACCTATGGCACGGCCAACTGCCGAAGAATGGGAAACTGCTTTGTTGAAAACTTCCGATTTGGTGCAAACTTGTAGCAATACCGCTTGCGAACAAAAATGGTATGTGTTTGATAATACCAACACGCCTAGATGTCCGTTTTGTGGCACCAAACACCAAGGTTCATTGCCTATTTTGGATTTTTATTCACAATTCAATGAAGGCGTTTGGAAACCAGAAAATCATCGGTTGATGGTGTATCACAACCAATATTTGTTTCAATGGCATGTGAATAAAAACATCATTCGCAGTGAAAAATTGTCCAATGAACAAAAAATTCCTGTTGGATATTTTACTTTTATTGATAACAAATGGGTATTTGTGAACCAAAAATTAACTTCTTTGGTGGATAAAACAGCAAACAAAGAAATCCCTATTGGAACCATGCTCGAACTCACGGATGGAAAACAAATTCTATTGTCCAAAGAACCCGGCGGAAGAGTGATGCTGGTAACCTTGGCTAATAAATAAAAAAAATATTATTTTAAAACACGATTTATAATTCAAAATTTTTTAAACTCAAATAAATTAAAAATGAACAATCACCCTATTTTTTCGGAGCATCCATGGCTCATTGTTACTTTTGCAGTAGCTGTTTTTGTCATGTTATTATTAGATCTTGGTATCTTTAACAAAAAAAGTCATGAAGTGTCGAACAAAGAAGCCATAACCTGGTCATTAGTTTGGATTTCTCTAGCAATGGCTTTCAGTGGTTTGGTATATTATTATGCAGGAGCTGCGAAATTTTATGAATTTCAATCGGCATATTGGATAGAAAAAGCCTTATCTGTGGACAATTTATTTGTGTTTATTCTTGTTTTCAAATTTTTTGATGTTGCAAATACGAACAAGCACAAAGTATTATTTTGGGGAATCATTGGAGCATTGGTATTGCGAGCCCTATTTATATTCTCAGGAGCCTTTTTGATTGAATTGACCTATTTGAACAAATTGTTAGGCATTGCAGGAATAGAAGGATTCCAATATGACATCAATATTATCATGACTTTGTTTGGTTTGTTTTTGGTATATGCAGGAATCAAATCATGGTCATCAGGAGATGAAGACGAAGACGAAGATTACAACGATACACGAGGAGCAAAATTGATTCGAAAATTTTTCAATGTGAGTGATAAATACGATGGTGATAAATTTTTCACTTATGAAAATGGCGTAAAATTCGCAACACCATTATTAGTAGTTGTGGCAGTTATTGAGTTTACCGATTTGTTGTTTGCAGTAGATTCTATACCAGCCATTTTTGCCATTTCAAACGATCCATTTATACTTTATACTTCCAATATTTTTGCGATTTTAGGACTTAGAGCCTTGTTTTTCTTATTAGACAATTTCATCCATTTGTTCAACAAATTGCCTTATGGATTGGCAGTAATTCTATCCTTCATTGGAGTAAAAATGATCATTGCCCCGTTTTATCATATCGAATCGTTGCATTCCTTGCTAGTTATCGGAGGTGTTTTGGTTATTTCTGTGATTTTGTCACTCCTATTTCCAGACAAGCAAGAAGAATAATCAATTAAAATACCAAACACTCATATAAAATAGCCCAATCTGCTAGCTCTTTTTCTCCAAATATTTCACAAAAAAATAATTACGTAGCCCAGCTATGAAATGATTTTTTTATAAAATCTTGAAAAAAAATAGCATTGCATTTTTAGACTATTTTATATAAGTGTTTGGTATTAAAAGTCAAAACACAGTAGCAACTTATTTTTTAGATAAGTTGCTACTGTGTTTATGAAATCAATAGAAATACGGGTGTTAGTATCTTTGGTATAAACCAGGTGGTTTTGTTATTTTTCTAATTGAAATTCTGTAATCCATTTTGCCACCACACCACACCATTCGTCTTCGTCATTCATACACGGAATGGCCATAAACTCTTCGCCTCCATGATGCAAAAATTGCTCATTGGCTTCCATAGCAATTTCTTCCAATGTTTCTAAACAATCTGCCACAAATGCTGGCGTTACAACGGCTAATTTCTTAATTCCTTTTTCGGGCATTTTGTTGATTTCTACATCCGTATAAGGTGTTAACCATTTGTCTCCTGCCAATCTCGACTGGAATGTTTGGCTGTATTTCCCTTCGGGAATGTTCAATAATCGTACCACTTGTTTTGTGGTTTCATAACATTGATGACGATAGCAAAATTCGTGTGCTGGCGAAGGTGTATTGCAGCAAGTACCATCTATGGTACAATGCGATTTTGTAACGTCTGTTTTTCGAATATGACGTTTTGGAATGCCATGATAAGAAAACAACAAATGATCGTAATCAAAACCTTCCAAATGTTTTTTTATCGAATTGGCTAACGCTTCAATATATCCGGGTTTGTTGTAAAATGCTGGAACTGTTGTGAATTTCATGTTAGGGAAATGCTTCGCACGAAGCTCTTCTGCTAACACCAAAATTGTGGTTGTAGAAGCCATTGCATGCTGCGGATATAAAGGAAAAAGCATGACTTCTGTTACGCCTTTGTCGTGCAATTCTTGTAACCCTTTTAGAATAGTCATGGTGCCATATCGCATGGATAATGCCACAGGGATGTCCACCAAAGTTTTCACTTTTTCGTGCATTTTTTTAGAAATCACAATCAAAGGAGAACCTTCGCTTGTCCAAATTCGGGCATAAGCTTCTGCTGATTTTTTTGGTCGGGTTTGCAATATGATACCTCTTACCAACAATGCACGCAATAAAAACGGAACGTCAATGACGTATTTATCCATTAAAAATTCATCTAAATAGGGTTTAACGTCTTTTGCTGTAGGACTTTCTGGTGAGCCTAAATTTACTAATAATACTCCTTTCATTTTATTGTATCGCTTTAATGGTTTCGTCTCCGCTAATATTTCTCACTTTTATTCTCAAAGGTTTTTTGTTACTTACTATTTTGCCGTCCCAAAAGTTTTTTGATTTTACGCCGTTTGTAATTATATAACCGAGTTTGTCAATTTTAATTTCTGTCGTGCTGTGCCATTGTCCTTCTGTGTTTTCGCAGTCAAGGGCAATAAGTTCTATGAGCTCTAAACCTTCTTCGCTGATGCTGATTGGGTTGAATGTTTTGCCTTTAGTAACAGATTGTAAATTTCCTTTCTGGTTGAATTCATTAATTTTCTGAATAAGTCTGTCGCTGATGAATTTTGTAATTTCCGTCTCGTAACCATCTTCAGTTTTGGTGGTTTTGAAATCTATGATGTCCTCTATTACTACATCGTGCAACAGATTTTTAAGGTCTTTTAGTTCAACTTCTATTTCTGTTGCGTTGTTGTCTTTAATGAATTTTTCTAATGCCTTTTGGTCGTCAATGTCTATGTAATACACAATTACTTTTTTGGCATTAACTTCTAGGTTTGATAGTTCCTGATTGATTATGGTATTTATGGTTGGAATATCCAACACCTTTTCTTGTGTATTGAGTAAATTAGGCACGTAAACCGGCACAATGCCTTCTTTACTTTTTGTGATTGCACCAAACCAAAAATTGCTAATTCCTTTTACTCCCTTTTGCAAACCTGGAATAAGCGTTGCCAATTTATCCATTGTCTGCTGTGGGTTGCGGAATAAGCTAACACCATCTTTTATTTCTAAAATTTGAAAGTTGGCTTTAGCTTCGACTAATCTGTCTCTTAC
Organism: Flavobacterium branchiophilum NBRC 15030 = ATCC 35035; assembly: GCF_002217205.1. GTDB lineage: Bacteria > Bacteroidota > Bacteroidia > Flavobacteriales > Flavobacteriaceae > Flavobacterium > Flavobacterium branchiophilum. Next base: position 25,316 of record NZ_MUGT01000054.1, read on the forward strand.
CGTCTGAATACTGTTTAAACCTATGTCAACGTGAATAAATTTTCTTCCCAAGTCGCTAGAAATTTTGGCTGTAACTCCACTACCTCCAAAGAAATCGGCTACTACCATATTTTTTTTTGAAGCAATTTCAATTAAAAGTTCAATCAACCCTTCTGGCTTCTGAGTGGAATAATCTACCCTTTCTTTAGAAACATTTAAAACTGGTCTACAACTATATTCTTTAATATTGCCATCAGGCATTACTCTGTTAATAACACCCAAAAGTGTATCTGTTAAGATTGTATCAACATAAAATTTACCATTTTCATCTGTTAAAGTGCCTATAAACTGTTTATCTAAATATTGTCTTTCCTTTATTGTATTGATCTCAAAATTGTTTCTGTCATTTGTATAGAAATAAATTGAATCGTGTTTACGAGCAATTGAAGCTTTTTTTGATGCTCCACCACTTCTATATGACCATATAATTTCATTTACAAAATTATCTTCACCAAATACCTCATCCATTAAAATTTTTACATAATGTCCAATATGCCAATCCAAATGCATATAGATACTTGCGGTTTCACTCATTATGCTTTTGATTGCCATCAAGTTTTCATACATCCAATTTAAGTAATCTTCCTTCTGCCATACATCACCGTACATTTTTTCTTCAAATGCTTTAAGTTCTTCAATGTCCATTTCTTGCTCGGCAGCGGCTATTTTTTCTGCAAGTTTTGGATTTTTCCGCAAGTAAACTTTTTTAGAATAATCAGCACCACTTGCAAAAGGAGGGTCAATGTAAACCAAATCAAGTTTAATTCCTTTTTCTTTCAAGTAGGCACAAGCCGAAATACATTCGCCACGAATTACCAAATTTTCAGAAGGTTCGCCTACTGTTTCCAATGGTTCTACTTCGTAGTAAGGCATACCTCTTTTTATGCGGTCGTAAACTTTGTCGTTTTCACGGTAACGCAGCACTCTTTGTGTTCGGGTAATGTTATCTAATATCGCTTGTCCTTCAACCGTGTTAGGGTAATAGGGTATGTATTTTACTGGCATCTTTTTAATTGTTAATTGTTAATTGTTAATTGTTAGTGGTTAATTGTTAATGTTCAACTTAACCGATTTGATGATTGATGTTAGAAGTTTGATTATTTCTATTGCATCAGTATTAATGCTTTGAAATTGCTCAATGGTTAAATAGTCAGTTTCTTTGAGCAATTCGAGCCAATAGATACTTTCATTTATTTCTTTTTGAGCAATAGCCATTTTGTGTTTAAAATCCGCTTTGCTTTCAGCGTGTTCGGCTTCACGAACCAATGCACCAACTGCAGTTCCACTTCTCAACAATTGCTTTGAAAGAACAAACTCTTTTTTTGTTTCACACAAAAATTGATAGAGCTTTACTACTCTAATAGCAAATGCAAAACTTTTATTTTTGATGATATTCTCTGTCATTTCATTAACCATTTACAATTAACCATTAATCATTGAAGAACTGGTTCAACTTGTCATTCAATTTTGTAATGTTGGCCGCTATGTTCTTGCTGTCTTCCAAATACAGGAAGTCGAAACGTTGATAGCCGAATTTTTCTAGGTTGAGTTTTAAAAACTCGGTTTCTACAAAATCCTTTCTTTTTACGAAGTCGGGATTATTACTAAATCCTTCTCCTTTTGTTTCAATCATCAAAATTTTATGTATTTTTTCTTTTGCAGTTCTTTTAATGACAAGAAAATCAGTTGTGTATTGACCAACTTTATTCCAACGGTTTGAATTGTTTTTTGCAAAGCAATCTATTTTAAATTGCGTTAGATAATTATCACCGTTGTAGTAAATTTCCAAATCCTTCGTCTTAAAGTCCGCTAAACGCAGTGTTTCTTGTATGGCTTGCATTTCAAAACCACTACTACCACTTGCACCAAAATTGTATGGTAAATAATGGAATGTATTATTTTTAGATTTTATTGGTAGAGAATAATCTTTATCTGATTTGAAAGTTTCATATTCAGGAACCCACTTTTCCATTCCTTGACTTATCATAGTTTCCTTCATTACCTGATAAGCCTTTTCAACTTCTGCCCAATCAAATTCTATATCTGCATTTGTTTTATCTAATTCAAGAATTTTGTTTGTGTCGGCTTCGCTCGGATATAGTTTAGGATTTTGCTCTACATCGTTTAAGCGTTCTGCAATCAATAATTCCGCTTGTTTCGGAATTACTTCTGTGTCTGTTTGTAATTCTCTTTTAATGCTAAATGCAACTCGAATTTTAGATTGTATCAAATGTAAATCATACAATTCATTGAAAAAGCGGTTTCCGTCTTTTTCAAAAGAAAGGGTTTCAAATATTTCGTTTAGTTCTGTATCGTATTGGTGCAATTGCGTTTCTGAAATCAACCCAAAACTTTGACGACTTATTTCAAAAAGCCATTGGTTGTAATTTGCAAATGCAATTCCTGTTTCGTTAATGATATCAATAGTTCCAGTATCAATGTTAGCTATTTCACTAGTGCTTATCAATGCCGAAGCCTTATAATCCTCTATTTTATTGAAAAGTGCTAATAATTTAGCTTTTGTGTTTGCGTTTTCTTCTTCATCAATGCTTTGATAAGTTACCTTCATTTGATAAAATTCCACTTTTGGCAATTGCAAATATTCCATACGACTGTGGCGTTCCACCATTTCCGCTTTCCCAATTCGTTTGGTGCTGTTTAGTTCGTCAATGCTGCTGTTTTGTTCTTGTTTCAACTGTTTGTTCAGTGTATCGGCATTGTCTTTATTCAACCATATTAAAGCGGTTTCCTCTTTCCCTTTATCCACTTGGCGTAAACATCTGCAAGAAGTTTGCAATACCATATTTTGAGGACTGTCTCCTTTTTGAGAAAGGATGACGCCTGTTAAACTTGGGCAGTCCCAACCTTCTTTACCAACTTGCACCAGAAGAATGTAACGCTTTTTTGAAATTGCCAAATCCAATGAACGAAACTCTAATTCATTCTCCTTTGGCAAAGTGTATTTTTTATTTCCTCCGTGAAATTTTAAAATCTCGGCAGGATTTATTTTCAATTCGCTTGTCAGGAAAGGGTAAACTTCTTCTTCTAAAACTTCAATGTTGCTGCAATAGATAGCAATCTTTGCAATTGCTCCATTTTCATAAACTGTTTTCTTGTATTGTGTATCAAAGTCTTCAATTCCTTTTTTAATGATTTGAAAACGGTCAAGGTTTTGCCCGATTTTTACTGTCGGTGTTTTTAGGAATTTTTTAATTGCTGTTACCAACGGATAATAATAAACCGTGTTGGTTATTTGAGAAAATTTAAAAGCGTAATCACCTGCTTTGATAGTTTCAGCACCCTGCAAATATGGCGTTCCTGAAAAACCTAAAACGGTTGTAATGTTCCCTTTGCTGTGCCAATAATTTACGGCTTGCCGTAATTTAATATCATCGGTTGCTGCGTGGTGAACTTCATCTATAAGGATTGTCAAGTTCGGAATTTGTCCGAACAATCTTTTTAAATCGTTGCTTGTATCTTTTTCTTCTTCGTCAAGTTCCAATTCTGTTTGAGCATTGAATTTGAAACTTTCTAAAATCACTTTCTCTGCATTTACTACAAATACTTGACCAAATGGATTAGGTAAACAGGCGTTTACTTTTTGTGCATTTGGATTTCTTGCCTTGTTACTTTTCTTAGCTGATTTCTGCTCGTCCAAAACATCAAACTTCAATAGTTTTTTCAGTTTGCTTGCCGATGGCTCGGGCAATACCCAAGAAGGTTCGTAATTTTCAATTGTCTTTAAACTCGGAACGATAGAAGATTTTAAACCTGAAGGAATAAGCACCAAAAAATTATGTGCAAATGCTTTGTTCTCTGGTTCGTTGTCGGCAAAATACAAGTCTAAGTAAATGAAAGCAGCCATCAGAAAAGTTTTACCTGCACCCATTGGCAAACTCATTAAATAGTCGGCATAGCTTACGTTGTAAAAAATGCTTTTAATGATGGTATCGTAATCTAATGCGGTTGGATTACTCAAAATTTCATTTTCCAGACCTTGGATTTTTTGTTGTTTTGCAAAATCATACAAGGCATAAGCATTTTTATTTTGGGTTAAATATTCTCTAGCATTTTGATTGATGTTTAATTTGGATAAATCGGTCTCTTTTGTAAAAAAGCCTTCAGAGAATAATTTCCAAAGTGGTTTGTTCTGCCCCTCAATTTTTAAAAATAAATATGTTTCAATAGCCTCAATTTGGGTATCCCTTAGGTTTCCTTTAGTCCTTATATATTGAAGCAAGTTACTGATGCTACATCTTTCAGATAGTAACCAAATATTTTTTTTTTCTTTTATACTATTTTGAAGCATTATTAAAAATTACGTTTAATTAATTTACAAATATAATCAAATTTTTGTTGTTATTAGCCATTTAAATTCATCAAATACTTTTTTGGCGTAGTGCCAAATTTCTTTTTGAAAGCTGCAATAAAATGGCTTGAGGTGCTGTAACCAATTTTCAATCCCACTTCATTTACATTATACGAACCCGAATCTAGCAACTGTCTAGCATAATCCATTTTATAATCAAATAAAAAATTAAAAACCGTATCGCCATAAATTTCTTTAAAACCTGCTTTTAATTTTTTTAATGAAATGCCAACTTCATCTGCCAATTCTTGTAAACCTGGTGGCTCTGCCATGTTTTTTATAATGATTTCTTTCGCTTTTTTTATTTTCAAAACATTTTCTTCATCTGATAAAAAAGGACAATGTTCTGCATTGGGATCTTCATTGGTATTAAAAAACAAACTCAATAATTCGTAACTTTTTCCTTTTAAATACAAAGTTTTAATTGACGAATTTTGGTTGTAATGAAATATTTGATTCAACACGATTGACATAGAAGGACTGATGCTTTCTTCTGCATAATATTTTTTTTCTAAATTGTCTTTGCTCAAAAACGGAATCATTTCTGAATCGGATGAAAATAAAGTATGAAATTTTTTGATAGAAATTAGAATAGAAATTATCCAACTTTTAGGTGCTATTTCTAAATGAAGTGGTAATTCTTTTTGCGGATTGTATAGCAAGAGCGCTTTTTCTTCATTCAAATCTAATGTATAAGAATTATTGTTAAAAATAAATTTCCCTTTCCCTTTTACATTAAAATGAAACTGAATTAAACCCGAACCTACTTGTTTTTCTAATATTTCGGTACTTTCAGCATCGTTTTGAAATCGGAGTAAACTAAAATCGGTATCAATAATTATTTCTTCAAATGAACTCATAGCGTTGTTTTTTTTATAGAAAAATAATTTTAAATTCAAATTTTTTATTTATATTAATTCTAAACTAACATGTTTCAAGGGCTTAATATTGGTACAAAGTTATTGTTTTCTATCCAAATAAGAACTCTTTTTTATAAAAAAACTAATTACGATAAAAAAAGTACTTGTAGCGTTGTTTTTGTAAAGGTGTAAACTTTAATTTTGTGCGTCTTTAAGAGATAATACAAACTATGAATAATCAAACACCAGCAAAGCAAACTACATTTTATGCCATTGGCTTGAGCTACAAAAAAGCTGATGCCGAAATAAGAGGTAAATTTAGTTTGGATGAAAAAGCCAAAATAGCATTGTTGGAACAGGCCAAAATCAATGACATTGAAAGTTTGATTGTAACATCGACCTGCAATAGAACAGAAATATACGGTTTTGCACAGCATCCTTTTCAGTTGATACAATTGCTTTGTGATAATAGTTTGGGTACCGTTGAAGAGTTTCGGAAATATGCCTACATTTATAAACAAAAGGAAGCATTAAATCATATTTTCAGAGTAGGAACGGGTTTGGATAGTCAAATTTTGGGTGATTTTGAAATTATTGCCCAACTAAAAAATGCTTTTGTAGAAAGTAAAAAACGCCATTTGGTCAATGCTTATTTGGAGCGTTTGGTCAATTCGGTCATTCAAGCGAGTAAGAAAGTAAAAAATGAAACCGAAATTTCTAGTGGTGCTACTTCCGTTTCTTTTGCCGCGGTTCAATATATTTTTAAAAATGTAGAAGCCATTTCTGATAAAAATATTTTGCTTTTCGGAACAGGAAAAATTGGTAGAAATACTTGTGAAAATCTCGTAAAACATTCCAAACACGATCAAATTACGCTGATAAATAGAACAAAGGACAAGGCAGAAAAACTTGCCAAAAAACTTAATCTTGTTGTAAAAGATTATACCGATTTACAAATAGAATTACAAAAGGCAGATGTAGTTGTTGTGGCAACAGGTGCTCAGAATCCTACAGTTGATTTGGATATATTGAATTTAAAAAAACCATTGCTTATTTTAGATTTATCGATTCCAAAGAATGTAAACGAAAATGTAAAACAAAATCCTTTGGTTACCTTAGTTCACATGGATCATTTATCGGAAATCACTGATGAAACTTTAGAGAACAGAAAACAACATATCCCTGCTGCCGAAGCAATTATTAATGAAATATTATCTGAATTTCTAACATGGTCCAAAGGTAGAAAATATGCACCAACCATTCATGCTTTAAAAGCAAAATTGAATGCTATTAAAGTATCGGAAATCAATCACTTGAAAAAGAAAAATGCCGATTTCAACGATGAATATGCCGAAATTGTTACTGATAAATTAATTCAAAAAATAACCAGTCATTTTGCTAATCATTTGAAAGATGATAACACGGTTGTGGATGAAAGTGTAGAATGGATAAATAAAGTTTTTCAAATAAGCCCCCTAACCCCCAAAGGGGGAATTCCCAAAAAAGAATTAAATGAGCAATAAAAATAACAATCCAACTATTCTCCCTTCGGGGGCTAGAGGACCTATCCGCATAGGCACCCGCGATAGTGAACTCGCACTTTGGCAAGCCAAAACAGTTGAAAAACAGTTGAACGATTTGGGTTACAAAACGGAAATTATCGCCGTAAAATCTGAAGGAGATATTGTTTTAAACAAACCATTGTACGAACTAGGAATTACGGGAATTTTTACCAAAACCCTCGATATTGCAATGATTAATGGTCAGGTAGATATTGCGGTACATTCCATGAAAGACGTGCCAACATTATTGCCAAATGGAATTGTGCAAGGTGCAGTTTTGGAAAGAGCTTCTGTCTTTGATGTTTTGGTTTATAAAGATAATTTAGATTTTTTATCTCAAGAAAACAGCATTATTGCAAGCAGTAGTTTACGAAGAAAGGCAAGTTGGTTGCACAAATATCCTACGCATACCATAGAAGATATTCGTGGAAATGTAAATACCAGAATGCAAAAAGTAGCAGAATCCGACACTTGGAGCGGTGCTATTTTTGCCGAAGCTGGTTTGGAGCGCATCAACCTAAAACCAGAAAAAGCAATTGTTTTAGATTGGATGATTCCCGCACCAGCACAAGGAGCGATGCTTGTGGTAGCTATGGCGAATGACGAATTTACCCGAGAAGCTGTGAGCCAATTGAACGATATTGAAACAGAGATTTGCACCCATATTGAAAGACAATTTCTAAAAACTTTAGAAGGCGGTTGTACAGCTCCGATTGGGGCTTTGGCAAAATATGATGAGGTGAAAGACACTATTGATTTCCAAGGAGTTTTGTTTTCGGTTGATGGAAAACAAAAAATCGAAATCGAAAAATCGGTTGATATATCCGAGTGGAAGAAATTAGGATTCCATGCAGCACAAGAAATTTTGAATAACGGAGGTGCCGAATTGATGATCGCAATTAAGGAACAATTGAAAAAATAAATTTTAACCATTAAGATATTAAGAAAATTAAGAATAAGCTTGATGAACCTTAATGCCTTAATGGTTTAATAAAAAACAAAACAATGGCAAATCCAACCCGAATTTTATCGACGAAAGTGCTTTTGAGTCATCAAAAACAAGTCTTGACAGATGTTGGTTTGGAGGTGTTGGAATATAATTTTATACAGGTAGAAACCAAAAATTTTGAATTAAAAGGTATTAAAGACCATTTGATTTTTACAAGTCAGAATGCGGTACGAAGTTTTTTGAACCATCCACAATTTGAGAAAAATAAATCAGGTCTTCAATCGAAAAAAGCGTTTTGTGTAGGCGTTAAAAGCAAAACCATTTTGACCGATGCGGGTTTTGAAGTGGTAGCTTATGCAGATTATGCTTCCGATTTAGCGGAGATTGTCAGTTTGATTTATGCCGATGGGAGCTATACTTTTTTCACTGGAAATTTGCGAAAAGAAACCATGCCTTTGGCGTTAAAAGAAGCTGGAATTGCGTTCAACGAAATTGAGGTATATGAAACCAAATTGACTCCCAAAAAAATAACAGAATCGATAGATGCGATTTTGTTTTTCAGTCCGTCAGGTGTAGAAAGTTATTTGAAAGACAACAAAATCAAAAAAGAAATGTGCTTTTGCATTGGCGAAACGACTGCTGAAGCCTTAGAAAAAGTAACCAAAAACAGTATCGTTGCACAACACCCTTCTATTGAAGCCTTACTCGACGATGTAATCGAAGAATTAAAATAAGCCCCCTAACCCAAAGGGGGGATGTGGGAAGTTTATAAATTAAATAAATATTAAAATTTAGAAAGTTTAAATTAATACAATGAACAATATAGACAATCAAATTCTCCCTTCGGGGGTTAGGGGTCTGCAAAACGACCTTTTTTTACGAGCTTTAAACAACGAAAAAGTAGAACGCCCACCCGTTTGGATGATGCGTCAAGCTGGAAGATATTTACCCGAATTTAGAGCTTTGCGAGATAAATACGATTTTTTTACCCGTTGTGAAACCCCAGAATTAGCGGCTGAAATTACCGTGCAACCCATTCGAATTGTAAAACCCGATGCGGCAATTTTGTTTTCGGATATTTTGGTGGTACCAAGAGCGATGGGAATTCATGTAGAATTAAAAGACAATCTAGGACCGATAATCCCAAATCCGATTCGTACCATGGAACAAGTGAACCAAGTATTTGTGCCTGATGTAAATGAAACTTTGGGTTATGTTTTTGATGCCATCAAATTAACCAAAGAAATGCTGAATAACGAAGTGCCTTTGATTGGTTTTGCAGGTTCCCCTTGGACGATTTTTTGCTATGCGGTGGAAGGAAAAGGATCCAAAAGTTTTGATACTGCCAAAGGATTTTGTTTCTCCAATCCAGTTGCAGCACACACTTTATTGCAAAAAATCACCGATACGACGATTTTATATTTGAAAGAAAAAGTAAAAGCAGGTTGCAACGCCATTCAGATTTTTGATTCTTGGGGCGGGATGTTGTCACCAGTGGATTATCAAGAATTTTCTTGGAAATACATCAACCAAATTGTAGAGACTTTGGCAGACGAAACAAAGGTGATTGTTTTTGGAAAAGGATGTTGGTTTGCTTTGGGCGAAATGGCAAAATCAAAAGCTTCGGCTTTGGGTGTAGATTGGACGTGTTCGCCAAGAAATGCCCGTTATTTAACAGGCGGAAACATCACCTTACAAGGGAATTTTGACCCAAGTCGTTTACTATCACCAATTCCAACCATCAAAAAAATGGTGCATGAAATGATTGATGAATTTGGAAAAGACAATTACATCGTAAATTTGGGTCACGGTATTTTGCCGAACATTCCTGTGGATCATGCCAAGGCGTTTGTGGAGGCGGTGAAGGAGTATGGGATGTAAACGCACCTCCTACAAGGTTTCCAAAACCATGAATACGGTTCAACTACTTCGAGGTTTTTTATCTCTTGCAAGGTTTCCAAAACCTTGTAGGTGTTTTAAAATTGAAAGCGTTCAAAACAGTAAAAGCGTTATTACTCCTGCAAGGTTTCCAAAACCTTGTAGGTGAAAAAAAATGATATAATCAGTAGATATGAAACTTGAAATTTTAGAAAAAGATAATTTTTATCACATTTATAACAAAGGAATAAATGGCACTAATATATTTGAAAATGAAGAAAACAAACTATTTTTCCTGAAACAGTTAGCTAAATATTTATCTGAAAAAATTTCCGTTTTAGCATATTGTTTAATGGATAATCATTTCCATTTTGTTATCAGGATTGATGAAGAAGATAAAATCGTTACCCAAGCATTTTCTAATTTTTTTAATTCTTATGCAAAGGCTTTCAATAAACAGAATAATAGAACAGGAAGTCTTTTTGAAAAACATTTTAAAAGAATAAAACTTGAAAATGAATTGTATTTGAAGAATTTAATTATTTATGTACATCTAAATCCTAAACATCATTTAGGTTTGGACTATAAAAATTTTAAATTTTCATCTTTTCAAGCCATTCTTTCCGATAGCTATACTAGTATAAAAAGAAACGATGTCATTCAATTGTTTGGAGATTTGGATAATTTTGTTTTTTGCCATAATCAAAAAAATGATTTTTTAAATGAAAAATATACATTTGAATAGTTATCAAAATTAAATATAAAATTGAAAGTATAAATATCGATAAATAATAACAAATATAGATACCTACAAGGTCTTGAAGACCTTGCAGGAATCCTAGAAATCAAATTAAAAAATATGAATTGGTCTAAAATTTTAACTGTAGAAGTACCTTTGTTTTTACTAGTAATAAATATTTTATTTTTATTTACTGGAAGAAATACAAATCCAATGACATTTAGGTATAATAAAATTTTTACTCCAGATTTAAATACATGGGTTTATATTTCATTATGTTTTGTTTTAGGTTTGATAGGTATTTATTATCGTAATTTTAATATTGCCTTGTACTATTCAAGTCCGCTTTTTCTATTATTTGGGTTGATTTTTTGTAATCAAATTTTCAAAACGATATTTAATAGAAATATAATTATTGCTACAAGATGGGATTTTAAATCAGCTAAAATTAATGTTTTTGATAGAATATTTGGTTTTTTAATAGTTATAGCTCCGTTTCTTATGCCTATAATTTATCAGCAAATAATTAAATAATTAAAATAATTTCTTTAACCATTTATAAATTTTTTCATCCCAATGACCAAAGAAACCGCAATAAAACTATTTGAACAAAAACAAATTCGTTCTGTTTGGAGCGAAGAAGAGGAAAAATGGTATTTTTCTATTGTTGATGTTATTCAAGTTCTTATTGAAAATGATAGACCAAGAAAATATTGGAGTGATTTAAAAGCTAAATTACTCAAAGAAGGAAGTGAAGTGTCCGATAAAATCGGACAGTTGAAATTGCAAGCCGAGGATGGTAAAATGAGATTTACGGATGTTGCTGATACAGAACAATTGTTCCGACTAATTCAATCGGTTTCTTCCAAAAAAGCGGAACCTTTTAAATTGTGGTTGGCTCAAGTAGGTAGAGAACGAATCGAGGAAATAGAAGATCCAGAGCTGGGTTTTGACAGACTAATGGAAACCTATCTCAAAAAAGGCTATTCTAAATCTTGGATCAATCAACGTTTAAAAAGCATTGAGGTTAGAAAAGAATTAACAGACGAATGGGAAAATCGTGGAGTGAAAAATGGACAAGAGTTTGCTATTTTAACAGATGAAATAACAAAAGCTTGGAGTGGTTTGTCTGTCAAAGAATATAAAAATCACAAGGGCTTGAAAAAAGAAAATTTGCGAGATAACATGAGTAATTTGGAATTGGTTTTAAATATGTTAGCCGAAGCCACAACTACTGAAATTAGCAAAGAAAAGCAACCTAAAACCTTTTCTGAAAACAAAAAAATAGCCAAACAAGGTGGTACGATTGCAGGAAATACTCGTAAGGAAATAGAACAAAAAACAGGTAAAAAAGTGGTAAATAAACTAAATGCTTCGGACTATTTAAATAACAAAAAAGAATTAGAATAATGAATAACAAATTTAATGCTTATACCTTTAAGTTTATAAAAAAGCTAAAAAATTAAAGACTCAATTAAAATAAATAGTAACAAAAATAGATACCTACAAGGACTTGAAGACCTTGCAGGAAAAGTGAAAAATGAAAAACAAATTTTATACTTACATCCAAACCCTGCAAGATCAAATCTGTAAAGGGTTAGAAGACATCGACGGAAAAGCCAAATTCCGTGAGGATTTATGGGACAGACCCGAAGGCGGTGGCGGTCGCACCCGCGTGATTGAAAACGGAAACGTTTTTGAAAAAGGGGGCGTAAACATTTCAGCCGTTCATGGCAAATTGCCTGAGTCTATGCAAAAAATGTTTAATGTGGGAGAAGCGGATTTCTTTGCTTGTGGATTGAGTATGGTCATTCACCCAAAAAATCCAATGGTACCCACAACGCATGCCAATTGGCGGTATTTTGAAACTTATCCTTCAACAGAGTCTGGAGAAACTCCCCCTTCGGGGGCGGGGGGGCTGTCGTGGTTTGGCGGTGGTCAAGATTTGACGCCTTATTATTTGTTTGAAGATGACGCTGTTCATTTTCATCAAACGTGCAAAACGGCTTGCGACAAACACCATCCTGATTTTTATTCAAAATACAAAAAACAATGTGATGACTATTTTTGGAACGCACATCGAAATGAAGCCCGAGGAATTGGAGGTTTGTTCTTCGATTATTTGAAAGCAACCGAGGAGCAATCCATGGAAGATTGGTACAATTTTGTTACCGAAATTGGCAATTCGTTTCTTGAAGCTTACGTGCCAATTGTAGAAAAAAGAAAGGATTTGGCATATACACCAGAGCAACGCACTTGGCAGGAAATCCGTCGGGGTCGTTATGTTGAGTTTAATTTGGTGCACGACAAAGGCACTCTTTTTGGCTTAAAAACGAATGGAAGAATAGAATCGATTTTGATGAGTTTGCCTCCTCACGTGCAATGGCATTATGACCATCATCCTGTGGCGGGAAGCGATGAAGAAAAATTGTTGCAAGTACTACAACATCCAAAAGATTGGTTATAACATTGGAATTCAAATAATTAAAAAGGGTTGTCTGATATTTTTTGGTTGGCTCTTTTTAATTGTTTTCACTATTTGGATATGGAATACCTAATATTTCATCCATAATTTTTAGAAAAAACAACCTCCTTGTTGTGTTATTTATTGGAGTAAATGGTATTTCATTGCTCATGCGATGTAAAGGCTATTGGTATTATATTTAACATCAATAAAAAATGTTTATCTTTGCCCTTCAAATATTCTCAACTTAAAAGTTATATAGCATGCAACTGTACAATACTTTGAGTGCTGAAGAAAGAGCCAAATGGATAGACGCTGCGGGTAAGCAACGTTTAACCCTATCTTTTTATGCCTATACTCATTTAGAAAATCCTACACAATTTAGAAACGAATTGTTTTTAGCCTGGCATCAATTGGATGTTTTGGGGCGTATATATGTAGCACATGAAGGAATAAATGCCCAATTGTCGTTGCCTGCCGATCGTTTTTATGATTTTAAAAATGCGATAGAGGTATATGATTTTATGAAAGGAATCCGCCTTAATATTGCTGTAGAGCAACAAAATCATTCCTTTTTGAAACTAACGATCAAGGTTAGAGACAAAATACTTGCCGATGGATTACAAGACAAAACATTTGATGTTACCAACATTGGCACGCATCTAAAGGCCAAAGCATTTAATGACTTGATGGACAATCCAAACACCATAGTTATTGACATGCGAAATCATTATGAAAGCGAAATAGGTCATTTTCAAAATGCAATAACACCCGATGTGGATACCTTTAGAGCCAGTTTGCCATTAATTGAAAAACAATTAGAACAATACAAATCAGACAAAAATCTTTTGATGTATTGCACCGGTGGGATAAGATGCGAAAAAGCCAGTGCTTATTTTAAACACAAAGGTTTTGAACATGTATATCAGTTGGAAGGAGGCATTATTGAATATACCAAACAAATCAAAGAAGAAGGTTTAGAAAGCAAGTTTATTGGCAAGAATTTTGTATTTGATCACCGCTTGGGCGAAAGAATTACTTCAGACATAATAGCCCATTGTCATCAATGTGGAGAACTTTGTGATACCCATACAAATTGTATTAATGATGGTTGCCACTTGTTATTTATCCAATGCGATACTTGCAAAGCAAAAATGCAAAATTGCTGTTCGGATGCGTGTTTAGAAACGATTCAATTACCCGAAGACATTCAAAAACAGTTGCGAAAAAATAAGAAAAAGACAGGAAATCCGATTTTCAAAAAAGGAAAATCTGAAGTATTAACTTTTAAAAAGCAATAAAAAATGATACAAAAAATAGAATTAATGGCTCCTGCTGGCAATTTTGAGTCGTTACAAGCCGCCATAGATAATGGAGCCGATTCTGTATATTTTGGAGTAGAACAGCTCAATATGAGAGCAAGGGCTACCGTCAATTTTACTATGGATGATTTGGAAGAAATAGCTACACGATGTGCTACCAAAAACATTAGAACTTACTTAACGTTGAACACAATTATATATGACCACGATTTATCAATCGTAAAAACATTATTAAACAAAGCTAAGGAAGCTCAAATTACTGCCGTTATTGCATCGGATCAAGCGGTTATTGCAATGGCCCGAAGTATTGGTATGGAAGTTCACATTTCGACCCAATTGAATATTACTAATATTGAAACAATCAAGTTTTATAGCTTATTTGCCGATACGATGGTATTGAGCCGTGAGTTGAGCTTGCGTCAAGTAAAGAATATTACAGATCAAATTGCAAAAGAACAAATCAAAGGCCCCAACGGAAAGTTAATAGAAATTGAAATTTTTGGTCATGGTGCTTTGTGTATGGCTGTTTCGGGCAAATGTTATTTGAGTTTACATTCGCACAACTCGTCTGCCAATAGAGGGGCTTGTAAACAAAATTGTCGTAAAAAATATACCGTAATTGATCAAGAAAGCGGCTTTGAAATAGAAGTTGATAACGAATATTTGATGTCGCCAAAAGATTTGTGTACATTAGATTTTTTAGATCAAGTAATAGAATCAGGTATTCAAGTACTTAAAATTGAGGGTAGGGGCAGAGCACCAGAATATGTAGCCACGGTTATCAAAACGTATAGAGAGGCTATAGATGCTTTTTATGAAGGTAGCTTTACAAAAGAAAAAATTAAAGTGTGGATGGAAGCTTTGAATACGGTATATAACAGAGGATTTTGGGCAGGATATTATTTGGGGCAAGAACTGGGCGAATGGAGCGATGTACCAGGCTCATTGGCCACACAAAAGAAAGTTTATGTTGGCAAAGCAGCTCATTTTTTTCCAAAAGCCAGTATTGGCGAATTTAAAATTGAAGCTTATGATATTAAAATAGGCGATAAAATACTGATAACAGGACACAATACAGGAGCCCAAGAAATGCTGATAGAAGAAATGTATGTGGCAGATCAACCAGTTCAAAAAGCTACAAAAGGCGATAAATGTACTTTTAAACTTGATTTTAGAATCAGAATGTCTGATAAATTATATAAAATAGTAGAGAACTAATGGTCATCATTACATTGCAAAGAGACAAGTGCATTGGCTGTAATTACTGTGTAGAAATGGCTCCAGCTCATTTTCAGATGTCTAAAAAAGACGGAAAATCTGTATTGATTCATTCCCAAAACGCCAAAGGATTTTATACCCTAAAGGCTTATGACCATGGCATTACCGAAAGTTGCGAACTAGCGGCAAAAGCCTGTCCAGTTCATATTATTACTGTAAAAGTAACTTAATATATTGATCTAACTTACAAAATAATAAGTATAATTATTTTGTAAGTTTTTGTTTGTCTTTAATGTGTTTTGTAACTTATTTGAAAAGTAGTGCCCTTGTCTATTTCGGATTGCATCACTTTGATACTTCCTTTATGATAGGCTTCTACAATACGTTTAGTAAGCGACAAGCCGAGTCCCCACCCTCTTTTTTTGGTAGTAAAACCGGGTTCAAATATTTTGTTAAAATCTTTTTTAAAAATGCCTTTGCCTGTATCTGAAATCAAAATCCTTACATAAACGCTATCATATTCTATTTTCAAACTTATTTTTCCTTTGCCTTTCATAGCATCAATTGCATTTTTTACTAAATTTTCTATTGTCCAGCTGTGTAAAATAGGGTTTATTTTAATATAAATCGGATTAGAAGGTGCTTGAAAATGAAATGAAATTTGTTTAGAAAACCGAGATTGTAGGTATTCAAATGATTGTTGCGTTTCGAAAATAATGTCCAAATCTTCTAAAACAGGTTCGGATCCAATTTTTGAAAACCGATCAGTAATCATCAGCAAACGGTTGATGTCTTTTTCAATTTCTACAACAAGTGTTGGCTCTATTTCATCAGCTTTCATAATTTCTATCCATCCCATAAGAGAGGAGAGGGGAGTGCCAATTTGATGGGCTGTTTCTTTTGCCATGCCGGCCCAAAGTTTGTTTTGCGATGCTACTTTATGGCTTCGGTAATAATTGTATATCAATAAAATAAAAAGCAAAATAATGAGCAACAACGAAATAGGGTAATATTTTAATTTGTTTAACAAATCAGAATTGCCATAATATAGTTTTTGAGATTTGCCAGGCTCATAAACCATTACAATGGGTTCGTTTTGATTTTTTAATTTTTGTAAATAAGCCTTTGATTCTTCTTTATTTTTTACAATGTTTTCATCAATATTGGTTGTGTTGATGATCGAATCTTTTTCAGTAACCATTATGGGAATTCGGGCATCTTGAATGATTTTTAACAACAATTCAATATCGGTATTTTCATTAGCATTTATTAACGATTTTTGAGCCTCTGCCCAATGTTCCATTTTAATACGCTCTTCTATTTTAAATATTTGAAAAAATGAAAAAGTATTCCATAAAATAAGCGAAATCACTACAAATGAGGCCAGGATTAAGCCCCAGCGAGTAATTTCTTTTTTGGGAAACGACAAACTATTTTTTATTCTATTATATGTGTTGTAACGTTCCATTCTTTATAAAATTGTTCTAAATACATTTCCATAAAACGATGCCTCTCTGTGGCCAATTCTTTTCCTTTTGCAGTATTCATTTGGTCTTTTAGCAACAATAATTTTTCATAAAAATGATTGATTGTTGGTGCGGTACTGTTTTTGTAGGCTTCTTTGCTCATTCCTATTTCGGGTTTAATACTAGGGTCATAAATCATTCGATTTTTGAAACCCCCATAATTAAAAGTTCTTGCAATACCAATGGCTCCTAAAGCATCTAATCTGTCGGCATCTTGAACGATTTGTAGCTCTATCGAATGGTATGTACTCTCTTGGTGTCCACCCTTAAAGGAAATGTTTATTATAATCAATACAACTTGCTCGATAACAGTTGGTTCTACCTGTTGATTTTCTAAAAAATACCGAGCCTTTTGAGGGGCAATAGTTTCATTGCCCCCATAAAATTTGCTGTCTGCAATATCATGCAACAAAGCGGCCAACGACACAACAAGCAAATTGCACGTTTCGTTTTGTGCTATCAATAACGCATTTTGATACACTCGGGCTACATGAAACCAATCATGTCCAGATTCGGCATTATACAGCTCTTTCTGAACATATTGAATTGTATTGTTGATTAGTTTTGTTGTTGTCATAGCATGCAATTTTTTATTATTACAAAAAATAGTAAACAAATAAATTGGTTCAAGTTTTTTTTAAACGTTTTTTCAATGGTACACTTTATAAAACTCAAAACACACAAGTTTTTTTGTTCTTGTTTTGGTTTTACTCCACAAATTCAAACCATTTTACGTCCGCATTTGATGAATTTACCACATTTTCTATAAATGCCATACCTCGAACGCCGTCCTGTTCATTTGGATAATCCAGCATTTGTGCTGTTGGAGTATTGCCGTTTTTTTCGGACAAAATGGTTAAAGCAAAATTTTTGTAAATATTTGCAAAAGCTTCCAAATATCCCTCTGGATGGCCTCCGGGTGTTCTACAATTATCGGTCATGTATGGACTTTGAAAACCATAGTTGGCACCAGCTCTATAAATTTGTGTTGGGGCATCTAACCATTTTACCAATAGGGTGTTTGGCTCCATTTGATGCCACTCAATGCCGCCTTTTTCGCCATAAATTCTTATTCTCAATGCGTTTTCTTCGCCAGCCGCTACTTGCGAAGCCATCAAAACACCACTGGCTCCGTTATCAAACCGAAGTAAAACGTTGCCATCGTCGTCTAATTTTCTACCGGGCACTTTAATACTTAAATCAGCACATAAAGTCGTGATTTTTTGGCCCGATATGTATTCTGCCAAATGGGCTGCGTGGGTACCAATATCGCCCATACACCCACTTTTGCCGCTTTTGTTAGGATCTGTTCGCCAAGCTGCTTGTGCATTTCCTTCGCTTTCAGATAATTCACTCAACCAACCTTGTGGATATTCGACCCATATTTTACGAATGTTTCCAAAATCGCCGTTTTTTACCATAGCTTTGGCTTGTTTTACCATAGGATAACCAGAGTAGGTATGGGTTAAACAAAGTCTTAGTCCAGTTTTTTGTACTTTTTCTCTTAATAATTTAGCTTCTTCTAGTGTAAAGGTGATGGGCTTTTCCAATACGACATGAAAACCCAAATCGAGTGCCATCATGGCGGGTTCAAAATGAGCAAAATTGGGAGTTACTATCGATACTATGTCTATGCGTTCTGCAGCTGGCAATGCCGCTTCTTGGATAAGCATGTCTTGATAACTACCATAAATTCTATTAGCATCCAAGCCCAAATCCAATCCTGATGCTAATGCCGTTTCAGGATTGCTGCTCAATGCACCTGCGGTTAAGCTAATCAAGCCGTCTATGCCTATTGCATGCCTGTGAATACTGCCAATGAAAGCATTTTTACCGCCTCCAATCATACCCATTTTAAGTTTTTTAATTTCCATTTTTTTACGTTTTTAGTTTGATAGTAGTTGTTTAATAGTTCTTAATTTTTTTAAAATTTCAACATTATTTTATGATATTTTAAAAAATATAAAATAATATTATCATTAATTTTTAGATTTAATGCACACCAAAAAACCAATAAATTACATTGTTGCAAGGGTGCAAATTACTGTTTTTTTATCATAAATCAGCAATTTAGCAACAGCTTTATTCTCAATTTTTATCAAAAACAATATTGAAAATCGGACTAAATAACTACCTAGTTCATTCTTAGTCGCTTTTGATTTTTATTAATATCTACAAATAAATAATAAAAATATTATTATATAATAAATATATATTTACAAAAGAATTAATAAATATAATAAAAAAATTCTTAAAATGCAATTCATTTTTTTGTTTTTAATAAACACCATGTTGTATGAAAAAAATAATGAAAGTCGAATCTTGTTACTTACCAAGTCCAATCAACTATTCGGTATATTTCCAATATTTTCAATAATAATGGATGATTTAAGTCCTTAAATTCAATTTTTCCCGTTTATTTTTTGGTAAATATACTTATTTTGATGTTTTATTTCCAAATCTTTTATTTGACACTATTAATTAAGGCATTTATGGGTTTGAAGTTAGACATTTTTTTAAGGAGTTTTATTTCAATTAAAGCTAATTTTAGATAAAAAATTGAAAACATCGATTATTTTTTAAAAGAATCGTTTTATATTTCTATTTTAATTGTTATATTTACAAATTTTTTTAGAGTATGAAAAAACTTATATTTTATAGCTTTTGTTTGCTACTAACGGGTTGTTTTAACATTACCGAAACGGTCAAATATGGTACTAACCACAGTGGCAGTTATGGACTGCAAGTGGATTTTTCAAATTCGTGGCTCAAAACCAAAACCGCCATCATGTTGGAGGAAGTAGAGGGTACCAAAATTCCAAATGAAGCCGAAATCAAATCGAGATTGCTACAATTTAAAACCACGATATCCAAAATAAATGGCATTTCTGATATTGTAACATCAACTGATTTTGACCATTATATTTTCAAAGTTCAATTTCATTTTCAATCATTAGAAGCCCTCAACAAAGCTTTGAATCAGCTTGATAATCAGAAAAAAATAGTACATTTTAAAGAGGATAAAGGCCAGTTTGAAAGAATTGCGGCTTATCCGTTGCCCAAAAAATTAATAGAAAAAGAAGACAAAAAAGACGATTTGCTAAAAGCCTATATCATGGCTATTTATACTTTTGATACGGAAATCCTATCTGCCCAAAATGCTGCTAGTAAAATTTCGAAATCGAAAAAAACCGTCTTTTTGAAACATAATGTTTGGTCTGTTTTACAACATACTGCTCAAATGGACAATAAAATTGAGTTGAAAACCAATAACTTAACACAATAAAACAAGAAGCATCAATTAACATTACAATTACAAACAACTAATTTACTTTTTATGAAAAAATGGCTTTATTTGCTTGCATTAGCAACTTCATTTACTTTTGCTCAACACAAAACGGATTATTTTATACATTTCAATACAGCACAATTGGTACAAAAAGTGCCTTTAGACAGCCTTTTGGGGCATAAAATGTTTAAAAACTGGAATCAACAAGGCAAGAATATATCCCTGAAAGATTGGGTTACTATTTTTGATACCTCAAAACCCATGTCTATTCACGGAAATTTTTCTGATTCTATTCCGTATTACCAAATGACTTTTGCCTTGTCTAATGAAAAAGATTTGGAAAATTGGATTAACAAAAAAATGGCTCAAAAGGCAAACACTCCAATCGATACCCTTGATGAGACAATCAAAATATACAATAATTACAAAACATATTCACCAAAAGGACAATCTTTTACTATGGCATGGAATAAAAATTATGCTATTATTTACGGATTATTAAAATCGAAACGCCATGCCTACCCTCAAAACGATACAGACGAATTCACGATAGACTCTACAGCAGTGGAGGTAGATTCGGCTTATGCAATTGCAGATACTGTGGCTGTTGATTATGCTGTAGAGATGCCAAATGACAGCACCGAAGCTGTTGCTTATACTGTAAATGCAGACGATGACCTACAAGCCACAGCAGTTGCAGATGATGCCGTAGCTGCAAGCGAAACAACAGAAGAAAGTGAGGAAGCTTACCAACAATATTTGAAGGAACAAGAAGCAAAAGAAGCAGCCGAAGCTATAGAAAATCAATTGAAACAAGAAACAGCCATAAAAATACTGTTTGAAAATGGTTTTGTAGTTCCTACATCCAATAAAATCAATCCCAATGCAGATATATCTTCTTGGTTAGACTATCAAGCAGTGTATTCGAGTTTAGATGTATTGAAATATTGGTACAAAAGTTTTGCTCCAAAACCCAATAACTTGTTTGCCAATAACAGAGTAATTGGTATGGTTGCCGATTTTTATTTTGATAATGACAAGGTTAGCATGCATGAAACCGTAGAATATTCAGCTGCAATGGCCAATATAATGGAAGAAATTATGAGCCGAAAAGCCAATAAAAAGGTATTTGATTATTTCCCAAAACAAACCCCATTAGCTTATGCAACCTACCATTTTAGTACAGAAGCATTACTTAAAAATTATTCACAATTATCTGAACAAGCGTTGGCAAGTTTGCCAATTGAGAATGAAGATGCTAAAATTGTTACCGATTTGATGAGTACCCTAATAGACGAAAAAGCTACTGCAACCTTGTTTGATGGTGATTTTTCGGTGTTTTTACATCAATTAGAATCGTATGATGCTACTTTCAAATCGACTACTTATGACGACAATTATGAACCCATAGAAGAAGAAAAAACCATTACCAAAACCCGACCAATTATCAGCATGATCATGACAACCACACACGAAACTTTTCCTGATAGAATATTGGATTTGGGTGTGCGAAAAAATATTTTGATACAAAACAACAACAGCTATTTTTTGAAAAAAGAAGATCCTAAATTAGGAAAATTTGTAATTCAAAAACAAGGCGATGTTTTGATTTTTACAAACGGATTGGATTATTTGAGTCAAGGTACAGCATCCGATTTTGCCAAACAATTGAAAAAAGATTTGAAAAAGAATTACTTTTTAGGTACAGTTAATTTGCAGGATTTGATGAAACAAATTATTAAAAAACAAGATTTTGGGTCAAATACTGCCAATGTTTTGCAATGGAGCAATCAGTTTAAAGACCTACAATTTGTAGCTCCAAAAAAAGTATCTCAAAACAGCATGTCGTTTGATATGGAACTCCATTCAAATCATACCAACAAAAACATTATCCTTCAAACATTAGATTTG
This sequence comes from Flavobacterium branchiophilum NBRC 15030 = ATCC 35035, assembly GCF_002217205.1. Lineage (GTDB taxonomy): Bacteria > Bacteroidota > Bacteroidia > Flavobacteriales > Flavobacteriaceae > Flavobacterium > Flavobacterium branchiophilum. Next base: position 47,442 of record NZ_MUGT01000054.1, read on the forward strand.
ATGAGCTATTTGAATTAACAACTTTAGTTTAAAAAATAATAGGAATACAAAATTTTGCAAATAATAAAAAAAATGTTATTTTGTATTTCTATTATTTTATATGAATCGAGCCTAAGGCTCTAATATACAACGTGTAAATCCCGTAGGGATGACCCATATTATAACAACGGATTTCAATCCGTTGGATAAATGAAATAAAAATAAAATGAGCAAAGAAAACATAAACGCATTCAGTATAGTAAGGAAAGTATGGGTGTTTTGCCAAACTTTGCGAGATGATATGAGCCGAGTCTATGGCTCTTTTCTCGTGTTGCTTGTAATATCGACTGGACTGAAGTCCAGCCTTATAATATGAATCGAGCCTACGGCTCTAATATACAAAGTGTAAATCCCGTAGGGATGACCGATTTTGTAACAACGGATTTTAATCCGTTTAATAAATGAAATAAAAAAAAATAAAATGAGCAAACAAAAAACCCTTTAACACCGAGGACTTGAAACGGAAAGCTGGATAAGCTCCCGGAAAAAGTAGGAAACACCCTTTGATTTGAATTGATAAAAATGAGTGGCTGGTATTGTAATTTGTATCTATTGACAAAATTGTTTAATTTTACGCAATAATATTTTAAAACCACAACATGGACACACCAAAACGGCTTTTTCTGCTCGATGCTTATGCTTTAATCTTTAGGGGCTATTATGCTTTTATCAAAAATCCACGAATCAATTCAAAAGGCCTTGATACCTCTGCTATTATGGGATTTATGAATGCGTTGATGGACGTTATCAAACGAGAAAAACCCGATCATTTGGCGGTAGCTTTTGACAAAGGTGGGAGTGATTATCGGTATGAAATGTATCAGGAGTACAAGGCACACCGAGACGAAACACCCGAAGCTATTAAAATTGCGGTACCTTATATTCAGGAATTGTTGCGGGCCATGCACATTCCTATTATTGAAAAAGCTGGTTTTGAAGCTGATGATTTGATTGGAACATTGGCCAAGCAAGCCGAAAAAAAGGGTTATCGGGTGTTTATGGTAACTCCCGATAAGGATTTTGCCCAACTGGTTTCAGAAAATATTTTTATGTATAAACCCGCTCGAATGGGCAATGACATAGAAATATGGGGTGTGCGTGAGGTTTTAGAAAAATTTGAAATTAGCAATCCGCTGCAAGTGATTGATTTTTTGGGAATGATGGGCGATGCGGCCGACAACATTCCGGGGCTACCTGGAGTGGGAGAAAAAACGGCTAAGAAATTTTTGGCCGAGTTTGGCTCTCTCGAAAATCTTTTGAACAATACTGATAAACTAAAAGGAGCTATCAAAACTAAAATTGAGGCCAATGCCGAGTTAGGCCTTTTGTCAAAAAAGTTAGCAACAATATTATTAGATTGTCCTGTTGAATTTGATGAGCATGATTTTGAACTTTCTACCCCTGATATTGAAAAAACAGACGCTTTGTTTCAGGAATTGGAGTTCCGACAAATGAAAGCACAATTTGACAAATTGTACAACGGCAATGCTACCGAAGTTGAAACTGTAAAAAAAGTGGCGGTCAAAAAAACCCATGAAGAACAATTTGATTTGTTTGGATTTTCGGACGAAGATACCACAGAAATTCAAGCTAATACATACTACAATACACTCGACAATACACCACATTTTTATCAAATTGTTCAGGGTGATCTGCCTTTACGTTTATTGATGACCAACTTGTTGAGTCAGCAAACGGTTTGTTTTGATACCGAAACAACAGGTATCAATACGCTTCATGCCGAACTTGTAGGTATATCTTTTTCGTACGAAAAAGGCAAGGGTTTTTATATCCCATTTCCAGAAAATCAGGACGAAGCTTTGGCATTGGCTCAAAAATTAAAACCCTTTTTTGAAAATGAATCCATCGAAAAGGTGGGACAAAATATCAAATATGACCTGAAGATTTTGACAAATTACAACATTCAAGTCAAAGGGCCTTTGTTTGACACTATGATTGCCCATTATTTGATCAATCCTGATATGCGTCATAACATGGATGTATTGAGTGAAACCTATTTGAAATACAGCCCAAAATCGATAGAAACTTTGATTGGCAAGAAAGGAAAAGGACAACTGTCTATGCGTCAGGTAGATTTAGAAGCAATAAAGGAATATGCTGTGGAGGATGCAGATATTACTTTACAACTGAAAGACAATTTTAGTCCCATATTAGATAAAGCTGAAACAAAAAAATTATTTAACAACATCGAATTGCCTTTAATTTCGGTTTTGGCCGATATGGAAACAGAAGGTATCAATCTTGACGTTCCATTTCTGAAAGAAATGTCGGTTGAAATGCAAAAAGAAATCAACAGTTTTGAGCAAAAAATATATGAAACTGCTGGCGAAAAATTCAATTTGGCTTCGCCAAAACAATTGGGCGATATATTGTTTGACAAACTAAAAATTGGAGGTGCTAAACAAAAGAAAACCAAAACTGGGCAATATGCTACTGGGGAAGAGGTTTTGAGTTACTTGGCAAACGAACATCAAATTGTAAAAGACATTTTAGAATGGCGACAAATGGTGAAATTGCAAAGCACATACATTGACGCATTGCCTAATCAGGTTGATAGTAAAACAGGCAGGGTGCACACCGATTATATGCAAACTGTAGCTGCCACGGGTAGGTTGAGTTCCAATAATCCGAATTTACAAAACATTCCCATTCGAACAGAAAGAGGGCGATTGATTCGAAAAGCGTTCATTGCACGAAATGAAGATTATATTTTGCTTTCTGCGGATTATTCTCAGATTGAGCTTCGTATTATTGCTGCATTATCGGGCGAAGAAAACATGATCAAAGCGTTTCAAAACAACGAAGATATTCACAAAAGTACGGCTGCCAAAGTATTTAATATCCCCTTGGAAGACGTTACCAAAGAGCAACGAAGCCATGCCAAGACCGTCAATTTCGGTATCATATATGGGGTTTCGGCTTTTGGATTGAGCAATCAAACCTCGCTTTCAAGAAAAGAAAGTGCCGAATTGATAGACGCCTATTACCAAACCTATCCAAAATTGAAATCATACATGTCGGCACAAGTGGATTTTGCAAGAGAAAATGGCTACGTTCAAACCGTTTTGGGCAGACGACGCTATTTGAAAGACATCAATTCGGCCAATGCCGTAGTAAGAAGTGCCGCCGAACGAAATGCCGTAAACGCACCTATACAAGGAAGTGCCGCAGATATTATCAAAATAGCGATGATCAATATTCACAAAAAATTGATTTCAGAAAACTGGAAATCAAAAATGTTGTTGCAAGTGCATGATGAGTTGGTTTTTGACGTACATCACTCAGAGTTGGAAAGCATCAAACCGATGATTAAACACGAAATGGAAACCGCTTTCAAGATGAATGTACCCCTCGAAGTAGAACTAGGCGACGGAAAAAATTGGTTGGAGGCCCATTAGAAAGTGGTCAGTGTTCAGTAGCAGTTGGCAGTTAAATTTGTTTTGTCATTTCGACAGAGGAGAAATCTCATAATATTAGAATTTAATGAAATATTTAGCTTTTTTTATAAAATTTATTTTTTTGTTTCTAATTTCATATTTTGTAATTGGAACAATTATCATTAATATCACAGGAGAAACAGGAATAAATAAAACCGTAGGTTGGGCTTGGGATTTGACTAGTTTTATTATTCCTCTTTCACTAATTTATTTTTCTACATATTCTGCATTGTTTTTAATGAAGATTAAAACCAATATGCTGTTCTCTATACTAAGTATACTTTTGCTTTTATTTTCTGTTTTATTCAAAAACTATATTACTGTTTTCTTCTTAATAAGCTTTTTGATTTTTTTATCAAACGTTATTTTTTCCATTTATTTGAAATTCAAAAAATGATTACTGAAAAAGAAATAATTGATTTTATAGAATCGGAATATTGGAAATCAAATCTTAAGTCAGATTCTGATATTTTTACATTATTGAAAATTAACGGTAATGATTGTGATGATTTACTGTCAAAATATGCTGAAACATATAATGTTGATATGAACGATTTTCTTTGGTATTTTCATTATCAAGAAGAAGCAAGTTTGACATTTAATTTTGGTAACATATTTTTTAAAAACCCTCATAATAGAGTAAAAGAAATTCCGTTTACACCAAAAATGCTAGCTGAATTTGCTGTGTCTAAAAAATGGAAAATTGATTATCCCGTTCATGATTTACCAAAATATCGTTATGATATTATTATAAATATAATTATTTTAGGAATATTGATTTTAGGGATAATATTACTGAAAGTGAAATTTTAACATCTTTATTTCAATAGAGTTTAAAAATATCATTTTTGTCCTATAAAAGTAAAATACAATTTTAATGCTTTGATTTTTAATTGTTTAAATATTGAAATTATATTTCAGCTTTTTTTATGCAGCAATTAAAACAAAAAAATTGCCACAGATTTCACAGATTTAGCGGATTTTTTACGATAAAATCTGTGAAATCTGTGG
>NZ_MUGT01000055.1 GCF_002217205.1 Flavobacterium branchiophilum NBRC 15030 = ATCC 35035
AAAAAACAAAAAGGATATCGCTGCTGTCGGGGCTAAATCGCAGCTTCCGTTTGTGCCACCAAAATATAAAATTTTAATGGTTCCAAAATCTATATTTCTTTTCCTTTTAATTCACTGAATTTTAGTCTATTACTGAATAATAAATTCCAATTCCAAATTTTATGGAAATTTTAATAAAAAAACAAAACTTAAATAGAATCATTTTAAATATTCTTTTTATCTTTGAAAATTCATATATAACATAAATTAGCAATTAAAATAAATGAAAAACGCTGAAAATTTCAACGACGAAATAGGTAATAATCATATTGCAACAAATGCTCAAAATCCCATCAGACCCGATGCCTTTATTCTTTCAGACGAAGAAAAAATCGAATCTATAAAAAAAGATGTAACAAATATATTACAAACTTTAGGTATGGATTTAACAGACGACAGTTTGAAAGGAACACCAAATAGGGTAGCAAAAATGTTTGTTAATGAAATATTTGGTGGATTAAATCCAAACAAAAAACCAAGCGCTTCAACTTTTGAAAACAATTACAAATATGGAGAAATGTTGGTCGAAAAAAATATTGTAGTCTATTCTACCTGCGAACACCATTTATTGCCCATTATTGGTCGAGCACATGTAGCTTATATCAGCAACGGCACAGTAGTTGGACTTTCAAAAATGAACAGAATTGTAGAATATTATGCAAAAAGACCACAAGTTCAAGAGCGTTTGACTATGCAAATTGTTCAAGAACTACAAAAAGTATTAAACACCGATGACGTAGCCTGTGTAATAGATGCCAAACATTTATGTGTCAATTCAAGAGGTATCAAAGACATAGAAAGCAGCACGGTTACCTCAGAATTTGGTGGAAAATTCAAAAATGAACAAACCAAACGAGAATTTTTAGATTATATAAAATTTGATACAAAATTTTAAAAATTAAAAATATAATGTCATTATATAAAATAAATAAAATAAAAATATATAATTCACTTACAGCAGTAAAAGAAGATTTCAATCCCATAAACGAAGGCAGCATTGGAATGTATGTCTGTGGCCCCACTGTGTACAGCAATGTACATTTAGGAAACGTACGCACCTTTATGTCCTTTGATTTGATTTTTCGTTATTTCAAACATTTGGGTTACAAAGTTAGATATGTAAGAAATATAACCGATGTCGGTCATATTGTTGATGATGTAGATGAAGGAGAAGATAAAATTGCAAAAAAAGCACGTATAGAAAAACTTGAACCAATGGAAGTTGTTCAACGTTATACTGTTGATTTTCATCAAATTCTAAAAGCATTCAATTTTTTGCCACCAAGCATAGAACCCACCGCAACAGGGCATATTATTGAACAAATAGAAATCATCAAAACCATTATAGACAAAGGATTTGCTTATGAAATTAACGGATCTGTATATTTCGATGTAATCAAATTTAATGAAAAACACCATTATGGGCAGCTAAGTGGACGAAATATCGAAGACATGTTAGCCAATACAAGAGAACTTGATGGCCAATCTGATAAAAAAAACCAACAAGATTTTGCCTTATGGAAACGGGCCGAACCCGAACACATCATGAGGTGGCCTTCGCCTTGGAGCGATGGTTTTCCAGGTTGGCATCTAGAGTGTACTGCCATGAGTACCAAATATTTAGGCACTCATTTTGACATTCACGGCGGCGGAATGGATTTAAAATTTCCGCATCACGAATGTGAAATTGCTCAAAATCAAGCTGCAACAGGCCATACACCAGTCAATTATTGGATGCATGCCAATATGCTGACTTTAAATGGTAAAAAAATGGCTAAATCAACAGGTAATAATATATTACCTGGCGAAATACTTACAGGAGAAAATCCTTTTTTAAGTAAAGCTTTTCCTGCTACGGTCGCTCGTTTTTTTATGTTGCAAGCCCATTATCGTAGCAATTTAGATTTTTCAAACGAGGCCATTTTGGCAGCCGAAAAAGGATTTAATCGATTGATGGAAGCATTACATTTGCTAAAAGATATTCAACCGCAAAAACAAACCTCTATCGATTTAAAAACTTGGAAATCAAATTGTTATGAGGCTATGAACGACGATTTTAATGCCCCAATTTTAATAGCAAATCTATTTGAGGCTGTAAAATATATCAATTTGCTCAACGACAAAAAAGAAACAATTCATGCAGACGATTTAGCCGATTTTACAAAAACGTTACATGCCTTTGTTTTTGATGTTTTAGGACTCGAAGACACAAAAGCAAGTACCAATCAAAGTAACAAACTTGAAAATGTGGTTCAAATACTCATCGAAATGAGAAAAGAAGCCCGAGACAATAAAGATTTTGCTTTGTCTGATCAAATCAGAAACCAATTGTTAGCCATAGGTATCCAACTTAAAGACGGTAAAGAAGGCACAACTTTTAGTGTTTAAAAATAATTTTGATGAATGTAACAAAACCTTTTATTTTTCTAGTTCGGTTCTATCAAGTGGCCATTTCGCCATTTACTCCAGCCTCTTGCCGGTTTGAACCAACTTGTTCTACTTATATGATTCAATCCCTGCAAAAGCATGGATTAATAAAAGGGGGATATTATGGTATCAAAAGAATTTTGAGTTGTAATCCTTGGGGAAAGTCAGGATATGATCCAATAAAATAATAAATTAAAAAATAATATTAATAATGAATATAGCTTTTAGTATAGTTTGGAATCCTTCTGAAGGAATAGATTTGGGTTTTTTTATGATTAGGTTTTACAGTTTGATGTTTGTCGTGGCCTTTGGATTAGGCTGGTGGATCATGAAAAAAATATTTGATAGAGAAAACGAATCTATTGATAAACTGGATAGCTTATTTGTATGGACAGTAGTTGCTACTTTGCTTGGGGCAAGACTAGGTCATGTTATTTTTTATCAGCCAGAATTATTTTTAGACGATCCTTTAAGTATTTTATTACCAATAAGAACGCAACCCGATTTTAAATTTACTGGATATGCAGGACTTGCAAGTCATGGAGCTGCTATTTCTATTATAATTATGATGTATTTTTTTAGCAAAAAAATCATGAAAAAATCTGTTTTATGGGTTTTGGATAGGGTAGTTATTCCAGTAGCAAGTGGTGCTATTTTTGTAAGACTTGGAAATTTCTTTAATTCAGAAATTTATGGAAAACCAACAGATGGTAATCATTTTTATGCTATAAAATTTGTAAGAGAAGAAGAATTTTGGCAAAACCATAATTTGATGGAAATGACTCAAGCACAATCAGAAAATGAGGCCTATAATGTAATTGCCAATAACTCAAAATTTACTGAAGTTTTAAATGAAATACCTTTCAGACATCCATCTCAATTATACGAATCTTTTGCTTATATTTTTGTGTTTTTTATATTATATTTTCTTTATTGGAAAACAGATGCACGCAAAAAAGAGGGATTTTTGTTTGGTATGTTTTTAATCACACTTTGGCCCATTCGATTTGTTGTAGAGTTTGTAAAAGCCAGTCAAGGTGGTTTTGAAAATACTTTAGGTCATTTTTCAACAGGACAATGGTTAAGTATTCCTTTTATTATTTTAGGTTTGGTGTATGTATTTAGAAATAATACAAAAAAAGATGAAATATATTAATACAATATGGAAATAATTATCAGAAATGCAGTTGAAAATGATTTAGAGGCCATTTTGAAAATTGTCAATCATGCTATTTTACATACTACTTCAAATTATTCTTATGATATTCAAACTTTAGCTGATCAAAAAAAATGGTTTATCGATAAAAAAGATAAAGGGTTACCTATTTTGGTTGCCGAATTTCAAAATCAAGTGCTTGGTTTTGCAACTTATGGAAGTTTTAGAGAAAAAATAGGCTACCAATATACCATAGAACATTCGGTTTATGTAATAGATGATTATATAGGAAAAGGTATTGGTAAGTTATTATTATCAAAATTAATTTATCTTGCAAAAAAACAAGGATATCATTGCATGATTGGGGCTATCGATGCAACAAACCAAAATAGTATTCAATTTCATCAAAAATTTGGATTCCAAATATCAGGTCATATCAAAGAAGTAGGTTTTAAATTTAACCAATGGCTGGATTTGGTTTTGATGCAATTAATTTTACAATAACGCTTCTTTAAACACTTTCAAACATTTTGCTCTGGCTTCTTGATGGTTTACAATAGGCTTTGGGTAATTTAATTCTTGATATTCTGGAACCCATTTTTGAATATATTTACAATTTGCATCAAATTTTTTGGTTTGCTCCATTGGGTTAAATATTCTAAAATAGGGTGCAGCATCTACACCACAACCTGCTGCCCATTGCCAATTTCCAACATTGCTTGATTGCTCATAATCTAATAATTTTGATGCAAAATAGGCTTCTCCCCATCTCCAATCTATAAGTAAATGTTTGCATAAAAAACTTGCAACTATCATTCTAACTCTATTATGTAGGTATCCTGTAGCGTTTAACTCACGCATGCCTGCATCCACAATAGGGTAACCTGTTTGTCCTATACACCATTTTTCAAAATACATTTCATTGTTGTCCCATGGTATGTTTTCATATTTTGGTCTAAAACATAAGTGGGTTGTGTGTGGATAATGCCAAATAACATTCATAAAAAATTCCCTCCAAATTAATTCATTTAGATAAGTTTCATTTTCAATATCAATGATATTTCTAATAATTTCTCTTATAGATATAGTTCCAAACCGTAGGTGAGGCGCTGCATTGGAAGTTTTAGCAAGATATGGAAAATTTCTATTCAATTCATAGTTTTCAATCAATTCGTGGCCAATAGCAATAGGTAAAACTTTCTGCAATGATTTTTGAAATCCAATTTTTTCTAATGATAAAAAAGGGTAGGAGTGAGGTTGTAAATGTTGCAAATAATCTTCTGAATATGCTACATTGATTAAATTTTTATGGAATTTCTGTTTCCATTTTTTTGAATATGGAGTAAAAACAACATACGGGCTGCCATCTTCTTTGACAATTTCATTTTTTTCAAAAATGACCTGATCTTTATAAGCTTTTAATGGAATTTGATGTTCTTGTAATAAATAGTAAATTTTTTTATCTCGTTCTCGAGCAGCAGGTTCATAATCTTTGTTTATATATACTGATGTAATAATATTATTTGTAATTAATTCTTTCCATATTTCAATAGGGTCACCATAAAAAGTAGCAATAGAACTATTGTATTTTTGGAATTCATCATTCATTTTTTGTAATGAATCATGTATAAAATCAACCCTTGCATCATTTTTTTCGAGTTGTTGCAAAATGTTATGATCAAAAATAAATATCGGCAAAACGGATTGGTTTTCTTGTAACGCATGATACAATCCAACATTATCTGTCCATCTTAAATCCCTTCTAAACCAAAATATTGTCATATTATTTTATTTTAATTCGCCAAACATGCTTGTTAAAGTCGTTTTTCTAAATTCAAAAATCTCCTTAAGTTTAGGTGCTACTAATATGGGATGTATCATTTGTCCTACAATACCTAATGGTAATTTGTAATCTACAATATCTTCCATTTCTATTCCTCCTGGAATTGCTTTGAAAAAATGTTTATGATGCCATAATGAATAAGGACCAAATCGTTGTTCATCTACAAAATAATGTTTATCATCTACCTGAGTAATTTCTGTAACCCATTTTGTAGGTATTCCTGCTATGGGGGTTACAATATATTGAATAATTTGTCCTGCAAACATGGGTTTGTCATCGCCTGAAAGGGTTTTGAAACCCATATATGGAGGCGTTATTTTTTTTAAATTGGCTGGATTTGAAAAAAACTCCCAAGCTTGATCTAAACTAATGGGAAGTTTTTGTTTGGTTTCTAATCTGTATATTTTCATGGTTACTTTTATTGTGTCAAAAATGATTAAAATGAATTTAAGAATCTATTTTTGGTGTAAAAGTAATAAAAATGTTTAATTAAAACACAAAAAGATTAAACAATATATTTTTTTTTAAACATCATGCTTTTCAGATGGCAACTCAAAAATTTCTAAATTAAAATAGGGCACGGCAGCAATAAAGTGGTCGAATAAATCAGATACGATATATTCATAATTTTCCCATTTTTTATCTTTTGAAAAAGCATATATTTCAAGCGGAATTCCATGTTGTGTGGGTTGTAATTGTCTGCAAACCAAAAACATATCTTGATTGATTGCGGCATGTCTTTCTAAATATTTTGTTATATAAACTCTAAATAAACCCAAATTAGTAAGATTTCTTCCGTTTACTAATACGTCTTTATTAATTTGATGATTCGCATTATAGATGTCAATTTCTGATTGTTTTTGGGAAATATAATGATGAATCAATTGAATTTTTGATAAATTTTCGATTTCTATGTCTGATAAAAAATGAACACTATGCGATTTAATCAATAAAAAACGTTTTATCCTCCTTCCAGATGAATTTTGCATCCCTCGCCAGTTTTTAAATGAATCTGATATCAAACTATATGTAGGAATAGTTGTAGTAGTCAAATCAAAATTACGAACTTTTACCGTAGCTAAATTGATTTCAATCACATCGCCATCTGCACCAAATTTGTCGAATGTTACCCAATCGCCAATGCGAACCATATCATTTAATGACACCTGAACACTAGCTACAAAACCCAAAATAGTATCTCTAAAAATCAATAATATAACAGCAGAAACAGCTCCAAAAGCTGTAAATAAAGTATTTGTTTTTATTTCAAATAATTCTAATATAATTACAAATAATCCTATCATCCAAAGAATGATCATAAATACTTGAATATAACTGTCTATGGGTTTATCGCTATATTGGGGTATTAATTTTAAATAATCTCTTAATGCATTGAATATGGTTCTGATGATCCATAAGGTAAGCAAAACAATATAAATACCTATAAATTTACCAAAAAAACCTTCCCAATATACATAATCATTTAAAATTATAGGAACTGATTTATAAATAAATAAAAGTGGTATTAAATAGGAAATGTATTTTGCTGTTTTGTTTGCAATTAAAAAATCATCAAACTTTGAGTGGGTTCTTTGTGCAATTATTGCTAAAACACTTACTAAAATAAACCTAAAAATTTTATAAATTAGATAGGCAAACAACCATAAAATAATGATATTCACTATCAAACTACTATAAGATGCAACCGTATCATGCCATCCTATTTTTTTGAAAAGCGGATAACACCACCCAAATATTTTGTTTATAAATTTAAGCATTTTTTAAATATTTATTTTCAATATAAAATGTTCCAAACGGTACAAAAGAAGCCAAACATACTATCGAAAATATTTTAAATGACCAATTTTGTTTGTATTTTACTATAACTGCAAGCAAAATATAAGCAATAAACAAAATACCATGTGCCATACCTATAGGCCTAATATAGGCATCGTTTTGAAAAAAACGTCTCATGGGCATAGCAAAGAAAAACAAGGCAAGCAACGACAACCCTTCTAAAATAGCAATGTATTTAAATAATTTTAACATAGTTTTTTTTTTGGGTACAAAATTAATAATTTGCAAACAACTCGGCTGCTAAATAGCTGTTTTTTATGAATTATTTAATAATTGATTCCTAAACAGCAAAATCGACTTTGAATGTAATAATTTAATATTATATTTATCAATTTTATTTTAAAATAAAAATAATAATACTATATTGAGTATAATTCATCAATAATTAAATAAAATTAAAATTTATATTGATAATAGTTCAATAAAATAATATATATACATAAATTTAACATTATTTATAAAATTTATTGATTTTACATCTGCTTTAAATCACTTTTTTTAAATTATTATCAAATAATAGGTTTTTTAAACGTACTTTTGCAAAAATCAATTTTTATCAAATGTCATACCCATTAGTTGAAGCCGAATTAGACGAAAAAAAAGTTTTATATGATTATCAAGAATACGATATTGATGCCATTTTTGAAAGAATAGACAACCAAAAAAGCAATTTTCATTTGCTGTACCAATTGCCTACGGGTGGTGGTAAAACAGTCGTTTTTTCTGAAATAGTTAGAAGGTATATTAAAAAAAATAATAAAAAAGTAGTAATTTTAACTCATAGAATTGAGCTTTGCAAACAAACTTCAAAAATGCTCAAGGGTTTTGGTGTAAAAAATAAAATTGTAAACAGCAAAATCAAAGATTTGCCAGACCAGCATGAATATTCTTGTTTTGTAGCCATGGTAGAAACCTTAAAAAATAGGTTAAATGATGAAAAATTATTGATAGATGATGTAGGTTTATTAATAATTGACGAAGCTCATTATAATTCTTTTAGAAAATTATTTAGTTCTTTTGAAAATTCTTTTATTCTTGGCGTTACGGCCACTCCTTTAAGTTCCAATGTTGGGCTTCCAATGCACGAAAATTATGATGAATTAATCGTAGGAGATACCATACAAAACTTGATAGATAATGGCTTTTTAGCAAAAGCTACTACCTATAGTTATGATGTTGGACTTACTTCATTAAAAGTAGGTATAAATGGCGATTATACAGTAAAATCGTCAGACGATTTATATACTAATATGGCAATGCAAGAAAAATTATTGCACGCTTACGCCGAGAAATCTTTAGGCAAAAAAACATTAATTTTCAACAACGGTATCAACACCTCGCTATATGTTTATGAAACTTTTAGAGAAGCAGGCTATGACATTAGACATTTAGATAATACCAATAGTAACGAAGAACGTAAAGAAATTTTGCATTGGTTTAAAAAAACGCCACATGCTATTCTTACTTCTGTTGGAATTTTGACAACAGGTTTTGACGAACCTACCGTAGAGACCATCATCCTAAATAGGGCTACAAAATCATTAACGTTATATTACCAAATGATAGGGCGAGGGTCTCGTCGATTGCCCAACAAAGACAGTTTTACGGTAATCGATTTGGGTAACAATGCTGCCCGATTTGGTTTGTGGAACGAGCCCATCAATTGGCAACATATTTTTAAATCGCCAGAGTTTTACCTCGAAAATCTAAGAGACGATGCCGAAATTGAAATGAATTTTAAATATGTAATGCCTGATGAATTACGTCAAAAATTCAGTAAAACTCCCGATGTTACTTTTGATGTGGACGACGAACACAAATTGGCCATCAAGTTCAATTTGCGTTCAAAAATTGTACTCGAAAAATCGCTCGACCAGCATGCGGCCATGTGTGTAGATAATACCGAAACACTTCAAGAAGCCCGTGCATTAGCCAAAGAATTATTAGCAGATATAGAAAGTAGAATAAAAAAATATTCAAATTGTTTGAGTCAATGTAGTAAAAATTATAGAGAATGGCTAGTCGATGATTATATTAAAAACCTCAATTTATTGATAGGGAAGAAGTATCGTGAAAAAATTATGAACGAACCAGATTAATTTTTTAGGGAGCTTGATCCCGCTTTTCGTTACAATCTTTTGTGGCGAACCCCGCCACAAAAGGATTTTCACTACAATCGGGGCTAGATTCATTTTCAAAAGTAACGCTTTCTTAAAACAATATTTTCATGTCAAATTTTATCGATTTAGGTTTAATAATTGCTTTTGTTGAAACGCTTAAAAGTCTGAATATCAATACACCAACTGAAATTCAACAACAAGTTATTCCACAAATTCTACAAGCACAACATGATGTAGTAGGCATAGCACACACAGGTCACGGAAAAACAGTTGCTTTTGGTGTACCCATTTTGCAACAAATAGACGTGCAAAACCTTCATGTTCAAGCTGTTATATTAGCACCAACCAGAGAACTAGGACAACAAATAACGCACCAACTACAACAATTTGCTCAACATCATTCGTCAATCAACATTTTGGCTACTTGTGGAGGCAATCCAATAAAACCACAAATTGCGGCCTTGCAAAATAACCCCCAAATTGTGGTAGCTACGCCAGGTCGATTGCTAGATTTACTCGAACAAAAGGTACTCAACTTGCAACACGTGCAATTTGTAGTTTTGGATGAAGCAGACGAAATGATGGCCATATTACACGACAGTTTGACAAAAATCGAACAATATTTGCCCAAAAATAAACGACAGTTCTTGTTTACAGCAACATATTCGGGGGGATTAAAACAGTTGGTACAACAAAATTTTTCAAAAAATACTGCTATTATCACATCGGTTGTAGGTACAAAAACCAATACAAACATCAAACACCATTATGTAATAGTAGATCCAATAGAAAAATTAGCAGTATTATTACATTTATTAAATTCAAAACCAAATCAAAAAGGAATTATTTTTTGTAAAACAAAAGCAGCTGTCAATAAATTAGCCAAAAATTTAGCCATCAAAAAGTTTACCTCGGGTGCCATTCACAGTAGTTTGACACAGCCTATAAGAGACAAAATGATGTCGCAATTTAGAGCAGGACATATTCCTATTTTAGTAGCCACAGACTTGGCCGCACGTGGTATCGATATAGATGACATTCAATATATTGTAAATTATCACTTACCAGATACGTTAGAAACATACATTCACCGCAGTGGCAGAAGTGCCCGAAATACTCACAAAGGCTTGGTTTACAACATCATACAAGAAGAGGAATTAGCCCAATTGCAAACTATTGAAAAAGCGATTGAGTTGCCCATTTTAAAATATGAAAAACCTGACAATAAAAGTATTGAAGATAATAATACGATGATATGGGCCAAACAAATTTATAAAACCAAACCCAATCATCAAATATCTAATGAATTGAAAAACGACATTAAAGCAATTTTTCATCATTTAACAAAAGATGAATTGATTGATAAAATTCTGGCCAATCACTTGCAACAAAACGCTAAAAAGTAACCAATATCTAAGCCAATATGCTCCTTTTTTGGTTCTTATTATTTGAACTATAATTAATATTATGTAAAATAGAAAATTACAATTATTCATTTTGCCTAACGCATGCCTTTCACATGATACAGAGCATTGTTACAGATTTATTTTAAAATATAGTTAAAAAATAAATACAATTTTATAAAGCAAGTATTATAAATAAAAAAATGTTTTATTGAAAAATTTGCATCTCACAACTTGATTTTTCAGATGATTTCAATTATAAATATAATAGTAAATTTATATTTACCTAAATCAAACTTATTTGATTCCATTTTTTTATCAGGAATTCATTTGCAAATGTGAAATGAGTCTATAATATCGAATTTATTTATCTTTTATATTTGAATTTAATATTTAGCTGTATTTTACAAAAGTATAAAGCAATTGATTAGGGGCTTTTTTTTATAAGAAATGGATAAAAAAACAGTTGAAACAAGGTAAAAATAACACAATAAACGTTCCAAAAAAGCTGCCCCCCCTCCTACTCTTTTAGTGGTATTTTATTACAAAAAAAAGTCCCACCGAAGCAGGACTAAAGATTTTACATCTACGGCATATAGCCTTATTGTGATAAGATTAAAGATTAGAAATATTAATCATGCTGCAAATATATAAAACATTTTTAAATGTATATAGCGAAAAAACTTTTTTTTTAAAATATTTTTTCCAATATATTTACAAAAAATTTGAAAACACAAAAATGGCAAAAATATTAGGATTAGATTTAGGCACAAACAGCATTGGCTGGGCGGTGGTGGATGACACAAAAAACAAAATTATTGACGCTGGAGTAAGAATTTTTCCAGAAGGTGTGAAATCAGATACCATCGGAAAAGGAGATAAGGAGGAAAGCAAAAACGCTAAGCGAAGAACAAGCAGACAAACCAGAAGAGGGTTTTACAGAAAAAGGCTTAGGAAAATTAAACTATTAAGAACACTTATAAATTTTAATATGTGTCCTTTGAAACATGAAGAACTAGATGTTTGGAGTAAATGGGATAAAATTAAAAAGAAAGAAGGTAGAATGGCACCTGAACTTTTCTTACCTGATAATCATCCTTATTGTTTATGGTTAAAGCAAAATCCTTATGAATTAAGAAATAAAGCACTAATTGAAGATGTAACACTATATGAATATGGAAGAGTCTTATATCATTTAATTCAAAGACGTGGTTTTTTAAGTAATAGAAAAGGAAAGGATGACGGTAAAATTTACAAAGGGAAAGAAGGAATTAAAGGAATAGAAGATACACAAAAGGAGATACAGAACTCTACTTTAGGAAAATATTTGTTTGATATTTTGCCAAAAGAGGGAGAGCCATTTAAAATTATACAAGATGAAAAGGGTAATGAATTAAGGGTTCGTTCTCGATATACATTACGAGATATGTATATTGCTGAATTTGAAGCAATATGGAATAGACAAGCACCACAGTTAGGACTTGATAAGATTGATTACTTAAATGAGAAAAAGATTTTACTAAAAGGAGGATTAAAAAATAAAAGGAATAATAATAAAATTGAATATTTCAAAAAGAGTAAAGGGATAGATAATGTAGAAATTATTGAAATAAAAGATGAATTGTCTAATACGGATAAAGAAAAATTTATTTTAAAAGTAATTTCAAAAATACCTTTGAAAGAGTTTTTAGGAGGGAGAATTGAAAAAGATGAAGATGAAAATATCAAATTTAAAAGCAATGATAGTGTTTTGTTTTGGCAACGCCCATTGCGATCTCAAAAAAATTTACTTTCTAAATGTCGATTTGAGCCAGATTTAAAAGATGACAATGGAAAGTTTATTCAAAAAGGAAAGACACCATGTCATTTATCACATCTTTTGTTTGAAGAATTCAGAGCTTATGGATATATTAATAATATTGAATATGGAAAAAAACAAAAATTAGAAGAAACTCAACGGGAGCAAGTCTTAGAATTAATTAATTCTAAAGACAGTAATTTCAAGTTTTCTGAAGTTAAAAAGAAATTAAAATTGGAGTATGAAACTTTTAATTTTGATGACGATGCTCCGGTTAATGGAAATTATACAACAAAACATCTAAATTCATTATTTCCAAAAGAAATTCTTGAAAAAGAATATGTTATCAAAGTTAATAATATTGATATTGTTGAATATGGTTATGAACGCATTTGGCATTTATTTCATTATTGCGATGATAATGATGTTTTAATCGAAAAATTGCAAAAGGAATATGGTTTAGAAGAAAAGAATATTGAAAAAGTTTCTAAAACAAATTTAAAAGAAGGATATTCAAATGTTTCTTTAAAAGCAATTAAAAATATTTTGCCTTATCTAAAGGAAGGAAGAAGATTGAGTGATGCGGTAATTCTTGGTGGCGTTAGAAATGCTTTTGGAAAAAAGTGGGAATTATACAAAGAAGATCATAAGGAATTAGAGAAAGATTTATTGAAAATAAATCAAGATAAATCTAACAAAGAAGGCGAAGCCATAGAAAAGATTAAACATTATTTAATCGAAAATAAATATGGTTTTGTTGAAAATGATATTAGATTTAAAAAGTTATACCATCATAGTCAAGAAGTGATCGAGGTTAAACAAAAAGATAAAATAGAAGATATTGATAATTTAAGAAATCCTATAGTCCAACAAGGAGTAAATGAGGTAAAACGATTAGTCAATTTATTAATTGAAGAACATGGTAAATTTGACCAAATAAGGGTTGAGTTAGGAAGAGATTTAAAGAACAACAAAATGAAACGTCAAGAATTAACTTATAAAATCTCTCAAAACACTGCTAAAAATGAAAATGCAAAACAGCTATTAACCGAGTATGCATTAAGACATAGTAGAGAAAATATTCAAAAAGTACTATTGTATCAAGAACTGCAAGAAAGAGGAACTATTGCTGTTTGTCCGTACACAAATAAAACGATAAATATTTCTGATGTACTAGGAAGGGCAAACAAAATTCAAATTGAACATATAATACCAAAAAGTATTTCATTGGATGATAGTTTTGCTAATAAAACCTTATGTGATGCAAAATTTAATGGACTAAAAGGTGAGCGCACTCCTTATGAATTTTATCAAATAAATAAAGATGTAAATTTATGGGGTGGTGCAAAAACTTGGGAAGAAATTGAAAGAAGAGTTTTTACTGTGTTGCCTTATCCTAAAGCAAAACGATTTACTTCAAAAACAAAATTTGATAAAAACGATTTTATAGAAAGACAACTTAACGATACTCGTTATATAAGTAAAAAAACTGCGGAAATTTTATCTCAAATTTGTGGTGATGTTCGAGTAATGCCAGGAAGTTTAACAGCTGAATTAAGAAGACTGTGGGGCTTGAATAATATTTTACAACCAGCCTTTACAATTGATATTCCAAATTTGCATATTGACGAAAATAAACACATTCCTCATTATGTAGTTTTAGATAAAGATAAAAATCCAATTGCTTCTCAAAAAATTTATAATGAAAAACCTAAATTAAAACCAAATGAAACAACCTTGTTTGGTAAAGTTGATAAAGGTATTTTTAAATCAAAAGAGCAATATATAAAATTTCAAGTTGACACGCCTGAATTAATAAATGGCGAATATTGGGCAAAACTGTTGTTGTCAAATCCTAAAAGTATTGTTAGGGTTTTTAAAGAAAAACCAGAAAATACAGAAGATGAAATAGTAGTTAGAGGTAAAATAGAGAAAGAAAAGTTTAAGCATGAAGGGTTAAACACAATCAATGCACAAGGGAAAGACAATGGTGTTTATTGGGCAAAACTAACTATTTCAAATAAAGAATTTAAAAAACCTATAAAAGAAGACCAACCTAAGAAAAATGGAAAACAAATCTTGTTATTTGGAGAAGTAAAAGAAGGTGTATTTTCTTCTTACGTATATCAATGTGATGCTGAAAAAGTAGAAGATGGTAAATATTGGTTAGTCCTTGATATTGATTTTGAAAAAGTTGATTTTGAAAAAGCTTTAAATGACAAATCAACCGTAAAAGAAAATCAAATTGTAATCCAGGGAATTACAAATGATGATAATGTATTTGTTTCTGATATGGACAACCAACATCAGTTTACAATGAATGAAGGCAAAGGCAAATATTATGTATTGTTTGATATTATTTCTGAAGTAGATGATTTTTATCCTGTAAAAACGGAAATCCCTAAAATAGAAGAAGGACAAGCATTAGTGGAAGGTACTGTGTGGGTAGATAAATATTCGGGTGAAATAAAGTTTGACCCCAAAAAGAATAGAGAAGACCATCGTCATCACGCTATAGATGCTTTAGTAATTGCGTTAACAAAAGAAACTTATTTTCAACAGTTAAGTAAACACAATGCCTCGTCTGAAAACAAAAAAAGAGGCATAGAATATGATAACGACCAATTAGATTTTGCAGAACCATGGAATGGTTTTCATACCGATGCTCAAAAAACAATAAATAGTATTTTAATTTCTCATAAACAGAATAGAAATATACTAACTAAAATCACCAAGAAGATTACAAAAAATGGTAAAACCTATAAAAGTGAAGGAATGGCGGTTAGAGGACAATTGCACAAAGAATTTGTCTTTGGTTTTAGAACTCCACCAAATGGAGATGAAGGTTATCACATAAGAAAATCTGTGGAAAGTTTGGTTACAGATAAACAGATAAATAAAATTGTAGACACAAGCATCAGAGAAATAATTATAAAAGCAAGAAGAGCCGAAATTCCATTGTATAAAGAAATTGAAAACTTGTCAAAACAATTGAAAAATCCAAGGCTATCTGAAATCGAAGAAAAAAACATTAATGATAAAATAAGTCAATTAAGAAATGATATTAAACAATTATATACGTTACCTAATAAAAAAGGTGATCCAATTCCAATAAAAAAAGTAAGAGTTGCCGAAGAAATGGGGAAAGCACAGAAATTAAAATCTTCTATAAATCAATTTGTTAATCCAAGGAATAACCATCATATTGTTATTTATAAAGATGAAGAAGGACAGCTTAAAGACACAGTTACTAATTTTTGGAAAGTAGTAGAAAGAGTAAAACAAAAAGAAGAAATTTATAGGATTCCATCTCCCGTAGTTGGTCAATCTGTTCCAAAAGAACTTATTTTAACCTTTCAAGAAAATGATATGTTCATACTTGGACTTTCTGAAGATGAATATAATGATAACATTAATAACTCATCATTTTTAAGTAATTATTTGTATAGAGTTCAAAAAATATCTGATGGAGATTATTCATTCAGACATCATTTAGCATCCACAGTAACAAATAAAAAAGAAGAAATAAGGATTGCAAGTATGAAAAAATTCCAAGAAATGAACCCAATTAAAATTGTAGTTAATATATTGGGTAAAAACAAGTAATTATTATCATGATCTTTGACATATTGTTTGAAAAATTTCAAATGCTTACTATTTTAAAAAAAACGTTTAAACGCTTCTTATAAATGATTTCTTATTTAAAAGAAATGAGTAAAAGCTTCTTATAAATGTTTGCTAATTTAAAAGAAATGAGTAAACATTTTTTATAAATGCCTACTAGTTTAAAGAAAATAAGTAAACGTTTTTTATAAATGCACACTAGTTTAGAGGAAATGAGTAAACATTTTTTATAAATGCACACTAGTTTAGAGGAAATAAGTAAACGTTTGTTATAAAGACTTACTGGTTTAGAGTAAATAGTTCAACATTTATAATAAATGCTGATTAGTAATTAATGAAGTAGTCTTAATTTACATGAAAGTGTTAAATAACTGTAAAATATTTTTATAAAACAACTATTATTATTAATTTTATTTAAAATTTTTAAAACACAAAACAATGGCAAGAAAAAAATTAATTAGAGTGCCCGACCTTGATAAAGGAGCCACTCGATTGGCATCAGTAAAAAGTATCGATCCTGTTATCGATTTGGGTAACGGCATTACTGCTGCCAATTATGAAACACAAATTAACTTGTTACGCACCAAGTTAAACAGTTACAACACCGCTTTGAGTACCATTGACGAATTGTATAACGAGTGTATTTCACAAATTGATGTGTTAAGAGATTGGAACGACAGGGTATTAACTGGTGTTGCAACCAAATTTGGCAAAAACAGTTCGCAGTATGAAATGGCAGGAGGAGTTAAAAAAAGCGAACGTAAAAAGCAAACACCAAAACCTAGTGCCTAAAGATCAAAATCCCAATGTAAAGATTGGGATTTTTTTATGGGTACAAAAAAAGTTTTTTTTAAATTATAATTTACACCCAACCTAAAAAATAAATCCGATTAACTATTTTTGGTGTATATTTGCACCACTAAATCATATTATCATGGCAAGACAAAGTATCACCCTAGCCAATCAAAACGATGAGTGGCTAAAGCAACAAGTGGCTAAGGAAGAATTTACCAGCAAAAGCGAAGCGGTAAATCATCTCATCAAGCTAGCACGGGAGCTAGAGGCATATCATGACTATGTGCAAATGAAAATTGACAGAGGTTTAACTAGTGGTTTTAGTACCAAAACCAAAGAACAACTATTGGCTGAGTTCAAAGAAAGACTAAAAATTGTATAAATATGAAATCGCCATTAACAACTTGTTTGCGCAAGCAAACCCCAATTAATAAAAAGGCGATACCATAACTTGTCCCGAAAATGCGGGACGGGATATGATCGCTAACAAATAAATTTACATATATGAATAATAATATGATAGAATTTAATGAAGGGCATCATACTTATTTTGTTTACATAATTACCAATAAGTTTCGCTCAACTTATTACATTGGAATGACAAATAACTTGGGATTGCGATTACTTCAACATAAAGAAAATATAGAAAAAGGAATTAAAACATTTGCCTCTAAATACAATATTGAGTTTTTGGTATTTTACGAAAAGTTTACTTGGGTTCAAAAGGCAATAGAAAGAGAAAAAGAATTAAAAGGGTGGAAAAGAGAAAAAAAATTAGAATTAATTAGAAATTTTAATCCAAATTTTGAATTTTTAAACGATCGATTTATGTAAGAAAATAAATGATTCGATTTGTCATTCCGACGAAGGAGGAATCACATAACATGAGTAACAAATGCGATTCCTCCTCCGTCGGAATGACAAAAAGGAGACAAAAAGTTCTTTGACATACGTTTTCATGGTCTTAAACAGCCAAACCACAAAGACGATGTAAGAGTAATCTGTGCATCAGTGGCAATTTTAAAGTTGTGGTTTACAAACACCAAAATAATATTTTTTATTGGTGTGTTTGTGAATTTATTTGATTAAAGATTAGAAAACACGATATGCAATAGTACAAACACAATCATCACTGCCTTGTTGTGGTTTACAAACACCAAAATAATATTTTTTATTGGAGTGTTTGTGAATTTATTTGATTAAAGATTAGAAAACACGATATGTGGTGCTACTTTTGGAGCAATAGTGGCTGGGTTGTGGTTTACAAACACCAAAATAATATTTTTTATAGGTGTGTTTGTGAATTTATTTGATTAAAGATTAGAAAACACGATATGTGAATGGATTCTTGCTAGAGAAAAAGACATGTTGTGGTTTGATTAAAGATTAGAAAACACGATATGTGAATCCATTGAATCAATGTCCGCAGATACGTTGTGGTTTGATTAAAGATTAGAAAACACGATATGTGCACGGATAACCGAAAAAATAAGTCTGATGTTGTGGTTTGATTAAAGATTAGAAAACACGATATGCTTTGCCTTCAAATGAATTAATGGCATCAAGTTGTGGTTTGATTAAAGATTAGAAAACACGATATGAGTTTCTAAATTGAAAGATTTAGAACACTTGTTGTGGTTTGATTAAAGATTAGAAAACACGATATGAATGGTTAAGACGGCTTGGAGGCTCTGAAAGTTGTGGTTTGATTAAAGATTAGAAAACACGATATGTACATTGGAACTGCACCGTGTTAGCAGTTGTTGTGGTTTGATTAAAGATTAGAAAACACGATATGCGTACTTTTAAGGAGCAGACTGATTTATGGTTGTGGTTTGATTAAAGATTAGAAAACACGATATGAGATAGAAGCTACATCAGCTTATTTCGACAGTTGTGGTTTGATTAAAGATTAGAAAACACGATATGAACGCAGTAATAGTTAAATCAGACCTTGATGTTGTGGTTTGATTAAAGATTAGAAAACACGATATGTTTTGTACCTGTGGAATTAAAGTTACCCCGGTTGTGGTTTGATTAAAGATTAGAAAACACGATATGAATGCAACAAAAGGAATTTCAAACCAAAGTGTTGTGGTTTGATTAAAGATTAGAAAACACGATATGTCAAATATGAAAATATCCAAAGCAAGAAAAGTTGTGGTTTGATTAAAGATTAGAAAACACGATATGGCATTTTTCAAAACAAAATAAGAAAGGCTTGTTGTGGTTTGATTAAAGATTAGAAAACACGATATGTTATCTCGTGTGAACTGGATGAGACCGACAGTTGTGGTTTGATTAAAGATTAGAAAACACGATATGTTTACAGCCGATAAGTTGGAAAGCATTTCCGTTGTGGTTTGATTAAAGATTAGAAAACACGATATGTTTACAGCCGATAAGTTGGAAAGCATTGCCGTTGTGGTTTGATTAAAGATTAGAAAACACGATATGATAGTAAGCCTAATTTTTCTAGGCGTGGCAGTTGTGGTTTGATTAAAGATTAGAAAACACGATATGGTTTTGAATTTAAAAGAAAAAACCCTTAAAGTTGTGGTTTGATTAAAGATTAGAAAACACGATATGAGTTGGCTTGTTGCCTTCTGATATTCAAGGGATTAATTGTAAATATCGTTATAAAAAATGCCTCTTTATAGGACTGATAACCCTATATTGAGGCATTTTTTGTTTTCTAAAACAGCTCTAGCTGTACAGGCATTGGTACTTTTGGCAACGGAGCTTGGCCCCAATAATTCATAATATTGCCAAACTGTTTGTCGGTTATCCGTACAACACTCACCTTGCCTAGTGGGGGCAACAATTGTACGATACGTTTTTCGTGTACGTCGGCACTCTCGCTACTGGCACAATGTCTTGTATATACAGAATATTGCATCATCGTAAATCCGTCGTTCAATAATTTGTTTCTAAAAACCGAGGCATCTTTACGGTTTTTTTTTGTTGCTGTGGGCAGGTCAAAAAATACAAACAACCACATTATCCGATATCCGTTGAGTTCCATAACTTGGCATATTTTATTTTTTTGCGTTCGCCCGTATAACATTGTTGTAGCGAGCTGGCTGTTTTTTGTAAAGCCACCATCAAAGGGCTTTTTTCGTTTTCAAAATACACTGTTCGGGTTAGCAGTTGCAACAACTCGGCTTTTAGGGTGGTGTTCAACTCTTGTTCTTCAAATTTTTGCATCATCTCAAATACTTTTTCGTCCACCAGCGGTCTGTAGGGTTCCATAATGTCGTCTGCAAGGGCAAAGGCGTTGTATTTGTTTTTGTGATGAATGCCTAGCGTATTGAGCAAGCCACTGCCAGATAAGGCTCGTGCTGTGGCGGCTCGTAAAATGGCATAGCCATAATTTAGAAAATTGTTGGGATAGTTACCAAATCGCTCTCGCTTAAAATCAAATTCAAAAAACCGCTGCCAGTATTGGCTAGCCGCTACCCCTTCCATGTTGGTACTGTCGCCACTCAAAACTTTTGAGGCTAAAAAATCAAAGTGGTTTTTTTTGCCTTCCATTCGTTCCAAAAGGCTTCCTTGGTTTTTAATTTTTTCGACAATTGTTTGTTGCCACAATTGTTTTTTGAGCGGTACACTGGCTTCCAATTGGTTTCTAAAAATCTCTTGTTGCACGTGGTGGCTGTTGAGATTCATAAACATTCCTTGTGGCAAATGATTTTGATGACATACAATGATGGCGGCATTGTTTTCTATCAACAAATTCATGGCTCTGATGCTCAAATACACCTCTGGATTATCGACAACTACAAATCCTAAATCTTCGATTGGAATGGTGGTTTCTCTCCATTCGGTTTTGATAACCAATTGACGGTTTTTGGTAGAAACAGAGGCTTTGTTTTCTAATAAAATAGTACGTTTTAACATATTTAAGTATTTAAAATTGAAGCTATTAAAACGGAATAATGATTATTATTGTTGTATTTGATACTCCTTTTTTAAAGCCTTTAATCCAAAAATATGTTGAGGTTTAACTATTGATATTGTTTGAAATTTTGATAAATAATTACTTGTTGCAACTGTTTTTTAAAAGAAGTTTATTATTACAAATAAAGTGGCTTTTTTGCAGACGCTGCGTTAGGGATAGTAGTGGAAATCCTTTTTTGGGGCAGGGCTTTTTTTTGGCCCTGCCCCAAAAAAGATTGCAACGGATAGCCCGGCCCCTTGTGGGAACGCCCAAAAAAGGTTTGTGGTTTTGTAGTGAAGTTTTTTTTTGATATTATTCATCAAGTAAATTGTGTGTAGGGTTGTGGTTTGAAATTGTTTGCACCGTTCAAAGTATTTTGCTACATTTGCCATAAAATAATGCACCAATGAACAATCCCGTAGCAGATAAAATAGCAGATTTTTTATCGGATTTTAAACCATTTAACTTATTGAGCCACAGCGATTTGTTGTTGGTGTCCAGAGAAGTGAAAATATTGTACAAAGATAAGGGCAAAACGTTGTTTCAGGTAAACGATGCGTTGCACGATTGTTTTTATGTGATTTATTCGGGAAGTGTCAAATTGACGGTGTTTGCAGATGCCGAGGAAACGTTGTTGAACAAGTGTCAGAGGGGGGATATTTTTGGGTTGAGGCCTTTTTTTGCAAAAAACAACTACATGATGACGGCCACGGCCCGAGAAGATGCTATGGTGTATGCGATTCCGTTGGCGGTTTTTAAACCACTATTGGCTTCAAACACAGAGGTTTTGGATTATTTATTGGAAAGTTTTGCCTCGGTGTCTAGTACGTCCAAAGATAGTAAAAACACGATTTCGGATGCCATTTCGATGACAGAAAATGGGTCGGAAATTCAGTATTTTCAGGCATTAAACTATTCCAAAACAACCTTGCAGGTGGTAGTAGAGCAAACGATACATCAGGTGGCACAGTTGATTAGTGAAAAAAATACTGATTATTCGCTTGTAATAGAAAATAATTTACCAATTGGTATTGTAACCGATGAAGATTTTCGGTCGAAAGTTGCAACAGGCCGCTACCCTATTTTGTCCTCAATAGACAAAATCATGTCGTCGCCCGTGATAACGGTTACCGAAAACATTTCGTTGACAGAGGCTCAATTGTTGATGCTCAAAAACAGTGTTACCCACTTGTGTGTAACAGAAGATGGGAGCGACAAGTCGGTGGTAAAGGGAATTATTACACAAAATGATTTAATTGTAGCACATTCTAACAATCCTGGGGTTTTGTTGAAAGAAATAAAGAAGGCAAAAAGTACTAAAGAATTGAAAAATATTCAGGAAAAATTGTATGAATTGATACAAACTTCTATTTCAAAAAACATACCTATACAAAGTATTGCCATGATAGTGGGCGAAATATTTTTTGCGTTAAATAAAAGGGTTATTGAGCTGGCTATTATGGAGTTGGGGACTCCTCCAACTACTTTTGCATGGTTTAGTATGGGCAGTCAGGCTCGAAAAGAACAAATTTTGCAAACAGATCAGGATAGTTTTTTGGTGTTTGATGATGTTGCGGCCGATATGTACCGCAATGTGAAAGATTATTTTTTGAAATTGTCAAAAAAAGTAACCACAACGCTCGAAAAAATAGGGTATCCAATGTGTGCCAATGGTCATGTGGCCAGCAATTATATTTGGTGTAAGTCGTTGAGCGACTGGACTAAACAGTTTAACAATTGGATAAATACTCCAGGAGAAAACACAGACGATGTATGTAGTGTTTTTTTTGATTTTGAATTGATTTATGGCGAAGTAAAAATAGAAGAAACCTTACAGAATATTGTGTTTAAAGAACGAAAATCCAATCATTTGTTTTATGATTATTTAGGTAACGAAGCCATAAAAAAACCAGCCCCCTTGAATTTTTTCAAAAAATTTAATTTGGAAGAAGAAGGTGCCGAAAAAGGGAAATTTGATATCAAAACCCGAGGGCTACTGCCGCTGGTAGATGCGGCAAGGTTGTTTGTATTGAGTCAAAACATCAAAGGCAATGGTCATACCTACTTTAGGTTCAAGCAGTTAGCACATTTGAATCCGCAGCATCAAGCATTATTTTTGAATTGTGCCGAGGCCTTTATCACGCTTTCTAAATTTAGAATTTTGGATGGATTGAAAAATGATAGCCAGGGGCAGTATATAGATTTAGAAGAATTTTCAAAGTTGGATAAAGAAAAATTAAAAAATGCTTTATTGAGTTTGAAAGATTTAGAAGAAATCATCAAAGAACAATTTCAACTAACCCATTTTTCGTAATTATGCTAGACTGGCTCATCAATATCGGAAGCAATTATCCAGATTTTTGGAAAACATATACAGAAAAATTTCAAACCAAATCCAAACAGTTTGTTGTTTTGAGTATAGAAACCTCGGGTTTGAATCCAACAGAGGATTACATCATGTCTGTTGGGGCTATTGTTATCAACCAAAATGAAATTTTAGTACGGCAGGTTTTTGATTTTAATTTGAATGAATTTTCATACAATTTAGAAGAGCAATTGAATGCAAAAGAACAAGAACTTATCATCAATTTTATTGATTTTATAGGTAATGCTACACTTATAGGTCATAGAATTCATTTTGATATTGCTATATTAAATGAATATCTCAAAAAAATGCAATGCGGCCGACTGAAAAATGAGGCATTGGATGTAGAAGTGATGTATAAAAAATGGAAAGATACTAATGAAAAAACTTTTACAGTAGAAGAATTATTACAAGAATTTAAGATAGAAAAAAGCGAAAGAAATACGGCTTCGGAGGACGCATTGTCTCTCGCTGTGTTGTTTTTGAAATTAAAATCAAAACTGAATATGCCTTAGATTTTGCCATAATACATGGCTTTCACAATGCCGTCTGAAAGTCCAATTTTGGGAACATAAATGTTTTGTGCTTTGCTCCATTTCATGGCATTCAAATACAATTTCATGGCAGGAATGATAACGTCTGCTCTATCAGGATTGAGGCCCAACTCAGCAATACGTTGTTCATAAGTCAAATTGTTGAGTATTGTAAATTGAGCATTTAAGTAAATATATGTTAAAGGTTTTTCTTGTGATTTACCAGACATTTTAAATAATTTGTTAATATTTCCACCAGAACCTATCAAGGAAATACTATCATAACCAGATGTATTGTTTACAATCCATTTTTCAATTTCTTTCCAAACGATGTCGCTTACCACTTCGTTGAGCAATCGAACCGTACCCGCTTTAAAGGATTTAGAAGCAATAATTTTGCCGTCGGAAAACAACGAAAACTCTGTACTACCACCACCAACATCTACATACAAATATGTTTTTTCTGTTTTTAATAAGAAATGCAAATCGGTTGATGCGATGATGGCCGCCTCTTTTTTGCCATCAATGATGTCGATGTCGATTTCGGCTTCTTTTTTGATAATGTCCACAACCTCTTTGCCATTATAAGCCTCTCTCATGGCCGAAGTGGCACAGGCCAAATAACTTTCTACCTTATGAACTTTCATCAACAATTTAAAAGCTTTCATGGCATCGACCATTCTTTCAATATTTTCGGAAGTTATTTCTCCTACCGTAAAGGCATCCTGACCTAAACGAATAGGTACCCTAACCAACGAACTTTTGTTAAACTGGGTTTGTTTGCCTTTGTATTCGATAATATTAGTAATGAGCAACCGCATGGCATTAGAACCGATATCTATTGCGGCATACTTTTTTATTTTTATATGTTCTGTTGTACTCATTTAATTTTTTTTTGATAAAATCTATAAGATTCTAATTGAGCCCTAAATACAGGTTCGTTGTCTTTTCTTATACGGTATTTATTATCTAAATTTTCAGAATGAAGCCTTACTTTTACATTTCCTTTCCAACCCAAATCAAAACTATCAATCAAATCCTGTTTGATTTTGGGGTCGTATATTGGGCAAGTAACTTCGACCCTACCATCTAAATTTCGGGCCATAAAATCGGCCGACGAAATAAATACATCAGGTTTTCCGCCGTTTCCAAAAATAAATAACCGTGTGTGTTCCAAGTAGTTATCTACTATACTAATGGCTTCAATATTGTCGCTCAAGCCTTTTTTGCCAGGAATCAAAGAGCAAATTCCTCTTACAATTAACTGAATTTTGACCCCTGCCCTACTGGCTTCATACAATTTGTCTATCATTTGAAAATCTGACAAACTATTCATTTTTAGTTTTATAAAAGTAGGAATACCGGCAAGTGCTAATTTGATTTCTTTATCTATCAATTTAACCAATTTTGAGCGGGTATAATGTGGTGAAACTATTAAGTGTTGGTAGCGGTGTATTCTAAAATTTACTTCAAAAAAATCGAAAACTTTTGAAATATCTTTAAGAATTTGCTGATGACTTGTTAATAATGTAACGTCGGTATAAACTTTTGCCGTTGATTCATTAAAATTGCCAGTAGATACAAAACCATATCGTTTTAATTTGCCTTCTTCTATTCTATCAATCACACAAATTTTGCTATGTACTTTAAGCCCTTTTACCCCAAAAATCAATTCAATACCTTCAGTTTGCATTTGTTCTGCATAAGAAATATTGCTGGCCTCGTCAAAACGGGCTTGTAATTCAATTTGAACCACTACTTTTTTGCCGTTTTTGGCAGCATTGATTAAAGAACTAATAATTTGAGAATTTTTAGACAATCGATATAAAGTAATCTTGATACTTGTTACTTGAGGGTCTAGAGCAGCTTCTCGTAAAAATTTAATAATATAAGAAAATGTTTGATAAGGTGCGTTTACAAGATAATCTTTTTCTCCTATTTTTTTCATTATATTTTCGTCCAAACTCAATCCAGGTACTAATAATGGTGGATTCGTTTTATACAATAAATCCTTACGACCCAAGTCGGGAAAATCCATATAATCTCTTCTGTTGTGGTACCTCCCCCCCGGAATGATACTATCCGAAGCATCTATTCCCATTTTTTTTAGGAAAAACTTTAAGGTATCTTTTTCAATAGATTGGTCATATATAAACCGAACGGGCTCCCCTATTCTTCTTTCTTTGACACTAGTAGCAATTTTTTCGAGCATGCTTTTACTCAAATCGCTATCTATTTCCAATTGAGCATCACGAGTAATTTTGATCATGTGTGCCGACACTTGTTCGTAGTCAAAAATATTAAAGATGCTTTGAAGATGCAGCCTAATCACATCGTCAATCATGATAATATATTGCTTTTCATGAATAGAAGGCAATACCACAAAACGATTAATGGATTTTGGTATTTCAATTACAGCATATCTGATTTCGGGTTTTAACAAAGGCAAATTTAAAAGTTTAGATTTTACTTTGCTTTTCATGGTTAATTTTACAGCCAAATAGCCAAAAGTATCTTTTAGCAGCGGAAATTCTGCCAAATCATTTAAAATAATAGTTACTAAAGCAGGAGCCACTTTTTGAACAAAAAAATCTTTAATATAGGTTTTATGTTCGTCTAAAATTTCACTTTCGTTAATAATAAAAATGTTTTGTTCTTCTAATTTTTTTTCGATAATACCCAAAATTCTCAAGCTTTCAGACTGTTGTTTGATGGCTATTTCGGTAATATCTTTAATCAATTGTTTTGCAGTAATGGTACCAATCATTTTGTTTTGCGACGCTTTATTAAGCGTCAATCTTCGAATGGCTGCAAATCGAACTCTAAAAAATTCATCTAAATTATTTGAAAAAATGCCCAAAAATCTCAATCTATCCAGCAAAGGGACGTTTTCGTCTGAGGCTTCTTGAAGTACTCGGGCATTAAAATTGAGCCAGCTTTTTTCTCTGTCTATGTAACTATTTTGTTCTAAATTCATTTTAAATCTTTTGGAAACAGTATTTTTTGTATGGTTCCTTGAGAAATATTTTCCCAAGAATTGGCATTAAAATTAATAGAAACCACTCCTGATGTGGGAACATTTTCTATAAATTTATCGCCAAATTTATTAACAAAATTGGTAATAGCCCCATTATGTCCAAAAATTATCAAATTCTTAACATCGTCTTTACAAGATTTGACAATATCTTCGAGTTGTTTTTCGTCAAACGTATATAAATCCTCTATATAATTAACTGATTCTAAGGGGAATAATAATGAGTTTGAAAAAATTTTTACAGTTTGAGTGGCTCTAGTTGCTGGACTACTCCACACCGTAAATTTATCGGGCAAAAATTGGCAAATGGTATGGGCAATTTTTTGTGCATCAATGATGCCTCGTACCATAATTGGTCGCATTTTGTCATACATGGGAGTTTCCCAACTAGACTTTGCATGTCTAATAAGTGTTAAATTTTTCATATTATAAAATGGTTAAATTTGGGACTATAAATATAATCATTTTTTTTAATAAAAAATTATTTTTTTGTTTTTTTTTACATCAATTTTAAGGCGATAATCGATCAATTTTCCAAGAAAAATCTTCCTTTAATTGGAATCTAATCCGATCATGTAACCTATTGGGTCTGCCTTGCCAAAATTCGACTTCAACTGGAGACACTATATATCCGCCCCAAAAATCAGGTCTTTGTATTGTATTTTCTTTATAATTTTCTTCTAATTGCTTTAATTTATTTTCTAAAAATGTTCTGTTCTCAATAATTTCGCTTTGATTTGATGCCAAAGCTCCTAATTGACTTCCAAGGGGTCTCGAGGCAAAATAATTGTCTGATATGTTATCGGCTACTTTTGAAGCTATACCTTTTATGATAACTTGCCTTTCCATCGAATGCCAAAAAAAAGATAAACAAACCTTTGGATTGTTGGCCATGGCCCTCCCTTTTTCGGACTCGTAGTTTGTAAAAAAGACAAAACCATTTTCGTCAAATTTTTTCAATAAAACCACTCTCGATTTTGGGTAGCCATCTAGTCCAAATGTAGAAACCGTCATGGCATTTACCTCTTCTGTACCACCAAATGCTTCCATTTCATGAAACCATCTGTTGAATAAATTAATAGGATCTTCTGTTAGTTGATGCTCTAATAATTCAGATTTTTCGTAAGATTTTCTATAATCATGTAAATCTTTCATAATTTTTTAAATATTAAATATTTTTAGCTTCGTTCCAATACATTTCCATTTCGTTCAAAGATAAATCTGCTATACTTTTTTGACTTTCAATTGCTTTTTGTTCAATATACTGAAATCGTTTAATGAATTTTTTATTGGTTTTTTCGAGGGCATCTTCGGGATTTATTTTCAAAAAACGAGCGTAATTGATTAATGAAAACAATACATCACCAAATTCCTCTTCTATCTTGTTGTGATTTTGATGTTCGATTTCTATTTTCAATTCTTGTATTTCTTCTTCTACTTTTTCCCATACTTGTTGGCTATTTTCCCAATCAAAACCAATACTTTTAGCTTTATCCTGAATGCGACTTGCTTTTACTAGTGCAGGCAAGCTTTTGGGTACTCCTTCTAATACAGATTTTTTTCCTTCTTTTAGTTTGAGTTTTTCCCAATTTTGTTTTACATCATCTTCATTTGATACTTTAGTATTGCCATAAATATGCGGGTGTCTAAAAATCAATTTCTCACAAATTTCATGACATACCGCTCCAATATCAAAACTATTGGTTTCGCTGCCTATTTTGGCATAAAATACAATATGCAATAATAAATCGCCTAATTCTTTTTTTATTTCTGTAAGGTTTTGATCTAAAATTGCATCTCCCAATTCATAAGTTTCTTCAATTGTTAGGTGCCGTAAACTTTCAAATGTTTGCTTCTTGTCCCACGGGCATTGGGCTCGTAAATCGTCCATAATGTGCAGCAAACGCTCAAAAGCTTTCAATTGATTGTCTTTATTTTCCATTTTTTGAAATTTACTAATGATTGATATTAAAAAATCCTGTTCAATCATGAATACAATTGAACAGGACTTTTATTGGAATAAATAATACAAATATTATGCAGTTATTTCTTCAGATTTTTCAGTTTCAACAGTTGGACTGGCTTCAATATAACCTTTGTTTTGCAAAATGTTGTACCAGTTTAAAACCTTTTTTATATCGGAAATATACACTCTATCTTGATCATAATCAGGAAATACTTCTAAAAAGTAAGCGGTTAAATCTTCTTGACCCGCTTTGTGTGAAATTGCTTCGCCATTATTTTCTTTAGCTGCAATATTTTCAAAAACAGTTCTCAATGGTTTTTCTCCTTCATAAGAATACATGGAAATTTCAGACAATAAACTGACATTACTTTTTAGATTTACTGTAATTTTTTTTCCATCTATCAAAGATTCTACTAAAAATCCTGTACGAGTTTGTACTTTTAATACATACAAACCTGGTTTTCCAGAGATAGCTAATATTTTTTCTAAATTCATAAAATGTTTGATTAATTTTAAATTAATTGATATTTATTATTATTCGTTTTATTTACCTTTTTTATTACAAAACCTCATTCGATAATCAGGTCTGGCCTTGCCATCCATAATATTTTGTAATTTCTTTTTTATCAATTGTTTTTTTAATGTAGATACTAAATCTGTAAATAAAATACCTTCAATATGATCATATTCATGCTGAATAACTCTGGCAATCATACCATCAAAAGTTTCAACTTTAGTTTCAAAATTGTCATCTAAAAACTCAATTGTAATCTTTTCTTTGCGATATACATCTTCTCTCACATCTGGAATACTCAAACAGCCTTCATTAAATCCCCATTCTTCGCCTTCTTCTTTTAGCATTTTGGCATTTATAAATGTTTGTTTGAAGTCTTTTAATTTGATTTTTTCTTCGTCTGAAAGGTTTTCACTGTCGCTAAAAGGCTCTGTATCAACAACAAACAAACGAATGGGTAATCCAATTTGTGGTGCTGCTAACCCAATTCCATAAGCATTATACATGGTATCATACATATTTGCAATGAGTTCTTTTAGATTTGGATAGTCTTCTGAAATATTTTCACAAACTTTTCTAAGTACAACATCGCCATATCCTACAATTGGTAGTATCATATTTTAAAATTATTATGCTGATTTTGGTTTTAAAACGGCAAAAGTAATCAAAATTATATCAATTTTTTATTTTTTTATTTCAAATTAATCATTTAATTTCAAAACTTGATTGGTTTTAGCCCGTAAGGTGGCTAATAATTCTGGATTTTCGTTTAATAATTTTCCAAAAGAAGGAATCATTTCGGTTAATTTTGCAGTCCAAGATTCGCTTTGCATTTTGTCTGCAAAACATTTATTCAATACATCAATCATAATCGAAACAGCTGTTGAAGCTCCAGGAGATGCACCTAATAACGCTGCAAGTGTACCATCGGAACTTGAAATAATTTCTGTACCAAATTCAAGAACCCCTCCTTCTTTCTCATCTTTTTTAATCACCTGCACTCTTTGTCCTGCTTGTAATAACTCCCAATCTTCTGATTTTGCTTCTGGGAAATACTCTCGTAAAGCTGCAATTCTGTCGTCTTGCGATTGCATCACTTGTTGAATTAAATATTTAGTAAGTGGCACATTTTTAAATCCAGCAGATAACATGGGCAACATATTATTGATTTCGATAGATTTAATTAAATCCATATACGAACCATTTTTCAAAAATTTAGTAGAAAACCCAGCAAAAGGGCCAAATAACAATTCTTTTTTGCCATTGATTATCCTAGAATCTAAATGAGGTACAGACATTGGAGGTGCCCCAACGCTGGCTTTACCATATACTTTTACAGCGTGATTTTGTATGATGTCTGGGTTGTTGCATTTTAGCCATTGTCCACTTACAGGAAACCCTCCGTATCCCTCACCTTCTTTGATATTGGCATTTTCTAATAGCAACAACGACCCACCACCGGCTCCAATAAACACAAAATTTGCAAAGGCTTTAATTCGTATATTGTTTTGAGTATCTTTAATTTTAAGTCGCCAAACTTTGGTATCTCTTTGTTTTAATTTTCGTACTTTATGGTTATAAAATATGTGAACTCCTTCTTGTTTTTGCAAAAATTCAAAAATCGATTCTGATAATTTACCAAAATTAACATCTGTACCATATTTCATAAAAGTTGCTGCCAATGTTTCTTTTGAATCTCGACCATTCATTACAAGTGGCATCCAAGCTAGTAATTGTTCAAATGA
Organism: Flavobacterium branchiophilum NBRC 15030 = ATCC 35035; assembly: GCF_002217205.1. GTDB lineage: Bacteria > Bacteroidota > Bacteroidia > Flavobacteriales > Flavobacteriaceae > Flavobacterium > Flavobacterium branchiophilum. The sequence continues at coordinate 31,160 of NZ_MUGT01000055.1, forward strand.
TTCGCTGTATAACATTTCTGAAAAAAGAGCGTTTTCTTTTAATAATTGAAATCTTTTTCGCAAAAAATCAACATTTTCTTCACCCCAAACAAAACTCAAGTGGGGTGTTTTTTTGATAAATTGTTCTGGATTTTGAATGATATTATTTTCTACTAAATAACTCCAAAATTGTCGAGTTACTTCAAAATTTTCAGCAATATTTAAGGCTTTTTTTATATCAACATCACCATTTTCTTTTTGTGGAGTGTAGTTTAATTCACAAAAAGCAGCATGACCTGTCCCTGCATTATTCCAGGCATCTGTACTTTCTAATGCTGGCTGGTCTAAGCTTTCAAAGATACTAATTTTAATACTGGGATCTAATAATTTTAAAAAAATACCTAAAGTTGCACTCATAATTCCTGTTCCCACAAGAATTACATCCGAATTAATTCGGTTAATATGATTTGATGACATAATAGTGTTGTGTGTGTTATTTTCTGGTGCAAAGATACTATGTTATTTTTTTATTTTAATACAAATTTTGAGGTAAATTTATCTTTTATGAAAATTGTTTGCAACGAATTTGCCAAAACACTAATAATAATTTATTTTGAAGCCAAAAAATCTTGTAGCAGTATGGTAGCGGCAATTTCGTCTATTAAAGCTTTATTTTTGCGTTGGTTTTTTTTCAAACCACTGTCAATCATGGTTTTAAAAGCCATTTTTGACGTAAATCTTTCATCTATTCTTACTACCTCAATATTAGGGAAAATGTTTTTAAAATGAGTTACAAAACCATTAATAATAGCAGCACTTTCAGACGGTAAACCATTCATTTGTTTGGGATCGCCAATGACAAGCGTTTTTACATTTTCTGTCTGAAAATATTGAGTCAAAAACGACATTAATTCATGGGTAGGCACTGTAGTTAAACCCGAGGCAATGAGTTGATAGTCATCGGTAACTGCAATTCCTGTTCGTTTTAGACCATAATCTAAAGCTAAAATTCTTGACATATACATTTGATTTTGGTGTAAAAGTATGGATTTTTTAACAAAAATTAAAATTTTATAAACTGCAAAAAAAAATCTTTTTTTTAAATAAAAATGCTTTATTTTGCACAACGAAAACAACAATTATATTCAAATAATACAACAACTATGCAAGCTATATTGGCCAATGGGTATCAAGTTTTTTTTAATGAATCTGGATACGAAGCACTTCATCAACATTTAAATCAAAAGAAATATTCTACTATTTTTATTATTGTTGATACCAATACAAACGAACATTGTTTGGATGTTTTTTTGCCCCATTTGGAAACCCATTTAAAAATTGAAATCATAGAATTTGAAAATGGTGAGATACATAAAAACCTTGATACATGTATAGAATTATGGAAAATACTTACGGATTACGGTGCCGATCGTAAAAGTTTGATCATCAATTTAGGAGGAGGTGTTGTTACAGATTTGGGTGGTTTTGTGGCATCTACTTTCAAAAGAGGTATTGATTTTATTAATATTCCTACTTCACTACTTGCCATGGTAGATGCTTCTGTTGGAGGTAAAACAGGTGTTGATTTGGGTAACTTGAAAAATCAAATTGGTGTAATAAATACTCCAGTAATGGTAATTATCGACAGTAATTATTTAGGTACTTTGCCTCAAAATGAATTTAGATCTGGATTGGCAGAAATGTTGAAACATGGTTTGATATATGATGAACAATATTGGAATTTGTTCAAAGACATTGCACAATCAGCAAAAATTGATTCAATAGATACTTTAATTTATCAATCGGTTGTAATAAAAAACGAAATTGTTACCGAAGATCCTCGTGAAAATGGCATACGAAAAGCTTTGAATTTTGGACATACATTAGGACATGCCATAGAAAGTTATTTTTTAGAAAATCCAAATAAAACAACCTTATTGCATGGCGAGGCTATAGCAGCAGGCATGATTTTGGAAAGTTATATTGCTTGGCAAAAAAACTTGATTTCTCAAGCTGCATTTGAGGAAATAAAAACGACAATTAAATTGATTTTTGATGATATAATATTTGAACCAAATGATTTAGAACCTATCAAAGATTTGTTGATTCATGACAAAAAAAATGAATATGGTACGATTCAATTTGCATTAATACAAAATATTGGTTCCATCATATTGAATCAAGAAGTTGAAAATCAATTGATTGAAGCAGCATTTGAAAATTATAAATCTTAATTTTTTTTTTTGTAAAGCCTTGTTATTAGGTAAATTAATTTTTTACATTTGCATTGATGAAAAAGAACACCAAAAACATAAACTTAAAGCTGCACATAGACAATTTTAAATGTCGGTGTGTAGAATTGTTTTTAAATTTTTCAGATTTAAAATCCATTGATGCCTTGTTTTTAGCGTTTCATTTTTATATTTATGGGGAAAAATTACCCATAAAATATGAAAATTTAAGAGTTTGAAAATGAATTATTTTATTAAAATAAGTAATTAATTTTCAAAATCAAGTAAAACTAAATGAACACAAAATATATCGATTTAATCAATCAAACTTATTATTTTCCACAAGAAGAATTCACATTAAATAAAGACAATTTATTGTTTCACAATATCGATTTGATGAAATTGGTAGAAAAATATGGAACTCCTTTAAAATTTACTTATTTGCCACAAATTTCAAAAAACATAAGCAAAGCAAAAGGCTGGTTTAGAAGTGCAATGGAAAAAAACAAATACGAGGGAAAGTATTATTATTGTTATTGTACAAAAAGTTCTCATTTTGAGTACATTATGAACGAAGCTTTTAAGAATAATATTCATATAGAAACATCATCTGCATTTGATATTAATATTGTTGAGAATTTATTGACAAATGGTAAAATAAACAAAAGTACTTATGTCATTTGTAACGGATTTAAACGTGATTTGTATATAGAAAATATTGCTCGTTTGATCAATAACGGTCATAAAAATACGATACCTATTATAGATAATTATGAGGAGTTGGACTTATTGCAAGCAACTATTAAAGGTAAATTTAAAATAGGCATCAGAATTGCTGCCGAGGAAGAGCCAAAATTTGAATTTTATACCTCCAGATTAGGTATAGGTTATAAAAATATTGTTCAGTTTTATAAAAAACAAATCCAAGAGAATAAAAATTTGGAACTCAAAATGTTGCACTTTTTTATCAATACTGGTATAAATGATAATGCTTATTATTGGAACGAGTTGGTAAAATGTATTAAGGTGTATATTGCTTTAAAACGGGAATGTCCAACATTAGACGGGTTGAATATTGGTGGGGGATTTCCTATAAAAAATTCATTAGCATTTGAATATGACTATCAGTACATGATTGATGAAATCATCAACCAAATCAAAATTGCTTGTGATGAAGCAGAAGTGGATGTTCCGAATATATTTACAGAATTTGGTTCATTTACAGTAGGAGAAAGTGGCGGTGCTATTTATCAGATTTTATATCAAAAACAACAAAACGATAGAGAAAAATGGAATATGATAGATTCCTCATTTATCACTACGCTCCCAGATACTTGGGCAATCAACAAAAGGTTTATCATGTTGGCCATCAATAGATGGAATGATAATTATGAAAGGGTTTTATTGGGCGGATTGACCTGTGATAGCGACGATTATTACAATTCTGAACAAAATATGAATGCCATTTATTTGCCTCGATATAATAAAGAAAAACCCTTGTATATAGGATTTTTCAATACGGGAGCCTATCAAGAAACGATTGGGGGCTATGGTGGATTGCACCATTGCTTGATTCCGCAACCCAAACATGTATTGATAGATAGAGACGAAAATGGCATTTTGGCTACTGAAATATTTTCTGATCAACAAACATCCGACGAAGTTTTGAAAATATTAGGATATAAATAAATATTTGCATAAAAATACATTAACGATACATATAAAGTAAGATAAAGATGAGTAAAGGGCCAATAAGTCAGTTTATAGAGAAACACTATTTACATTTTAATTCCGCATCGTTGGTAGATGCTGCAAAAGCGTATGAACAACAATTAGCCAATGGTGCTAAAATGATGGTAACAATGGCAGGAGCTATGAGTACTGCTGAAATAGGAAAAATATTTGCAGAGTTTATTCGTCAAGATAAAGTGCAAATTATTTCATGTACAGGAGCCAATTTGGAAGAAGATATCATGAATTTGGTAGCCCACTCCCATTATGAACGAGTGCCACATTATAGAGATTTGACCCCACAAGAGGAATGGGATTTATTAGAAAGAGGATTAAATAGAGTTACAGATACTTGTATTCCAGAGCATGAAGCTTTTAGAAGGTTGCAAAAACACATTTATAAAATTTGGAAAGATGCAGATGATAAAGGCGAACGCTATTTTCCGCATGAGTTTATGTATAAAATGTTGCTTTCGGGTGTTTTAGAAGAATATTATGAAATTGACTTGAAAGACAGTTGGATGTATGCAGCTGCAGAAAAGAATTTGCCAATTATTGTACCTGGATGGGAAGACAGTACGATGGGAAATATTTTTGCTTCGTATGTAATCAAAGGCGATTTGAAAGCATCTACAATGAAATCAGGTATAGAATACATGACTTATTTGGCAGATTGGTATCCAAAAAATAGTGCCAATGGTATTGGATTTTTTCAAATTGGTGGCGGTATAGCGGGTGATTTTCCTATTTGTGTTGTGCCTATGCTTTATCAAGATATGGAAATGCACGACGTACCATTTTGGAGTTATTTCTGTCAAATTTCAGATTCGACAACTAGCTATGGATCCTATTCTGGTGCTGTGCCAAATGAAAAAATTACATGGGGTAAACTAGATATTACTACTCCAAAGTTTATTATTGAATCAGATGCTACGATTGTTGCCCCATTGATTTTTGCCTATTTATTAGATATGTAAAAAATAACTTTTAATATTCAAAAAAAAACATACCATTTCTAAAAAACAAATATTGATTACATTATGAAAAGAGTTATTGTTGATTACGCAAAACTGACCAACGAAATCTTAAATTTACTAGTTGAAAAATTTCCAGACGGATATGACGATTCAGATATTATTCGTTTTAAAAATCATAAAGACGAAACCATTGAAGCAGTTGAAGTTCGTACAGAAGATACCATTTATTTAGTAAAAATTAGTACAAAATTGTCTGAAAGAATCATTAATTTTGATGATGAAGATGATATTGTAGTACCATTAGAAGCAATTAAAGGAATTGAAATGGATGAAGAAATGGAGATGGAGGACGATGAAGAGGAAGAAGAGGATTTAGATAAACCTGAATTTGATGATGACGATGACGATGATGACGATAATGACGATGAAGAACCTTTGGATGACGACGAAGACGACGACGAGGAATAAATAAATTTTATAAAAAAAGGGAACTGAATAAGTTCCCTTTTTTATTTTAAAATGTGTTGAGACAATACACGGTAAACGGCATTGATATTTTCGTTGTTTTTTCCAAATTGTTTGACAACCGGCATGTCGTTTCCTTTGATCCAAATTTTTAATTCGGCATCTAAATCTAAAATTCCTGCACTTTCTTTTGAAAATTTGATGATACTGCTGTATGGAATCGAAATATAATTGGCCTTTGTACTTGTAAGTTCTTTTTCTACTAAAATAATTCTTTTGTTAGTAAAAATAAACATATCTTTAATTAATTTAAAAGCTTTTTCAATTTTTTCAGTATCAATTAATATAGGCTCAAACTCTTTATTAATTTTTTCGATATCAACCTCTGAAGCATTACCTAAAATAGCATTAAAAATTCCCATATTTTTTTTGAATTAAAATTATTATTTTCAAAATTAATTTATTTTATTTGTTATTAGAAAAAAAAATCACTTTTTTAATAAAAAATTTTGTAAAATGCTTATAAAAGTTTTTGGTAGTGCCGTTTTTGGGGTAGAAGCTACAACAATTACAGTAGAAGTAAACATGGATAAAGGTATTGGCTATCATTTAGTAGGCCTGCCAGATAATGCCATAAAAGAAAGTAGTTTTAGAATAGCAGCCGCATTGAAAAACAATGGTTTTGCCATGCCAGGAAAAAAAATTACGATTAATATGGCACCTGCCGACTTAAGAAAAGAAGGATCTGCTTATGATTTGACACTTGCAATAGGAATATTAGCAGGATCACAACAAATAAAGTCAGATTGTGTAGGACAATACATTATCATGGGCGAGTTATCGTTAGACGGCAGTTTGCAACCCATAAAAGGGGCTTTGCCAATTGCAATAAAGGCAAGAGAAGAAGGATTTAAAGGATTTTTTCTTCCAAAACAAAATGTAAAAGAAGCTGCTATTGTAGATGATTTGGAGGTTTATGGGGTTGAAAACTTACAAGAAGTTATTGATTTTTTTGAAGGAAAACCAACTATAAGTCCTACTAAAATTGATACAAGGGCAGAATTTTATAAAACATTAGACTTTCCTGAACACGATTTTAGCGATGTAAAAGGACAGGAAAGCATCAAAAGATGCATGGAAATTGCAGCGGCTGGAGGTCATAATATCATATTGATTGGACCTCCAGGATCTGGTAAAACAATGATAGCCAAACGACTACCGAGTATTTTACCTCCCATGACACTAAGAGAAGCCCTTGAAACTACAAAAATTCATAGTGTAGCTGGTAAGTTGAAAGAAATTGGGTTGATGAACCAAAGACCATTTAGAAGTCCGCACCATACGATTTCAAACGTGGCATTGGTTGGCGGTGGGAGTTATCCACAGCCAGGAGAAATTTCGATGGCCCATAATGGTGTTTTGTTTTTAGATGAATTGCCAGAATTTAAACGAGATGTACTCGAAGTGATGAGGCAACCCCTTGAGGATAGAGAGGTTACAATATCGAGAGCCAAGTTTACCGTTACATACCCCTCTTCTTTTATGCTTGTTGCAAGTATGAATCCGAGTCCGAGTGGTTTTTTTAATGACCCCAACTCACCAAACAGTGCTTCGCCACATGAAATGCAAAGGTATATGAGCAAAATATCGGGCCCATTATTGGATAGGATAGACATTCATATAGAAGTAACCCCTGTACCATTTGAAAAATTATCTGACAATAGAAAAGCAGAAAGTAGTAGTGTGATTAGAGAAAGGGTAACAAAAGCAAGAGAAATTCAGAGCAAAAGGTTTTTAGAATTGCCTGCCATCAACTATAATGCCCAAATGAATACCAAACAAATCAGACAATATTGTGAACTGAACGATACCTCGTTACAACTGTTGAAAACTGCAATGGAGCGTTTAAATCTTTCGGCAAGGGCCTATGACAGGATTTTGAAAGTATCGAGAACCATAGCCGATTTGGACCAATCAGAACAAATTAGTCCTTCGCATATAGCAGAGGCCATACAATATAGGAGCTTGGACAGAGAGGGTTGGTTGGGGTAAATATACCCAATTAAACCCTTTACCTATATTTATATAAAAATAATATTATTGTATAAATATAAATTTTTTATAACGAATAACTGAAATATTTATTGATTAAATTGATTATTACAAATGCCATTGGATGGTTGGAATGTTTTTAGCGTTTAAAAATTCATTGGTTTTGCTAAAATGTTTATGACCAAACCAGCGTCCTTTATTGGCACTTAGTGGCGATGGATGACCCGCTGATAAAACAAAATGCTTTGAATGGTCTATCAAAATACTTTTTTTTTGAGCAAATGAACCCCAAAGTAGAAAAACAATATCTTTTTTTTGTTCAGAAATGAGTTGGATTACCTGGTCGGTAAATGTTTGCCATTTTAATTTTTTATGAGAATTTGGTTTGTCTTTTTGAACAGTAAGTGTGGCATTTAATAACAGCACCCCTTGTTTTGCCCATGGTTCTAAATTACCCGAAGTAGGAAATAAAATCGATTGGTAATCATTTGCTAATTCTCTGAAAATATTTTTGAGAGATGGCGGTATTTTTATGCCATCGTTTACAGAAAAGCACAAACCGTTGGCTTCGCCAGCCCCATGATAAGGGTCTTGACCAATAATTACTACTTTAATGTCATGAAAAGGGCAGGAATTGAACGCTCTAAATATTTGATTTTTAGGAGGATAACATTCATTTAATTGGTAGGCAGTGTCCACGTCTGCGATTAATTTTTTGAAATACTCTTTGTTAATTTCAGTGTATAAAATATCATGCCACGAATGTTCCAATGCAATCATAAATTGTATGTTTTTACAAAAATAATGCTAGATTTTGGATTTTCCTAATAAATTTGTATTGCTACTATTATATAATTTTTTTTTAAACAATAAACTTTTTCTTATATAGTTTGATGTTATTGCATTTTGAAAGTCAGAAGCTGTTTGTAGCCTCGATTGAAGTGAAAATCCTTTAATAGCGGGGTTCGCTATTAAAGATTGTAACGAAAAGCGAGTTGTATAGTGGATTGAAAGGAAAGGGTACTGCTTCAAAAAAAAAAATTTGCTCAAATGAAAATTTTAACTTTACTTTGCTATTCAAAGGACTTTAAAAATGGAAGAAAAATATTTAGAAGATTTAGTTGCAATAAAAAAAATGATGAGTAAATCATCGCAATTTATATCGTTGAGTGGATTGACGGGAGTTTTGGCAGGGGTTTACGCATTAGTTGGAGCTTATTTTGCATATAAAAACATACATGATTATACAATAGATATTATAAATTTGAAATTTAAATTGATTTATATAGGATCATTTGTACTCATATTATCTGTTATTACAGCATTTGTTTTGACATTGATGAAAGCCAAACAACAGGAAGTATCCATTTGGACAGCGACCTCACGTAGGATGTTGTTTCATTTTTTGGTACCTTTATTTTCGGGAGGTTTTTTAGTATTGGTTATGTTAAATTCAGAAAATTATGAATTTATTGCTCCAATAACCTTGATTTTTTATGGACTATCTTGTATTAACGCAAGTAAATACACATTTAGAGATGTATTGTATTTAGGATTGACGATGTTGTTATTAGGATTACTGTCGTCGTTGTTTATAGGATATGGTTTGTTGTTTTGGACTATTGGTTTTGGGTTTTGTCATATTTTGTATGGTTCAATTATGTATGTAAAATATGATTTTAAAAATAAATAAACTTGAAAAATATTATACAAAATATTAATAAAGCCTTTGACCACCGCATTCGATTAGGAATTATGTCGGTTTTGATGGTAAATGAATCTTCGGATTTTAGTAGTTTGAAAGAATTATTAGGCGTAACCGATGGTAACCTGTCTAGTCATATCAAGGCATTGGAAGCTGAAGAGTATATTATTATAGAGAAACAATTCATTGGAAAAAAGCCGAATACCAGTTATCAGGTATCCAAAAAAGGACGATTGGCATTTGAATTACATATTGACGCATTAGAACAGTTGATTCAAAAAAAATAGTTTATTTTGATTCTAAATAAAGGAATTTAAAAAAAAGTAACTGCCATTTTTTTTATAGAAATATAAATTATTAATAAAATATTCAAAATAAAGATCTTTAAATTACGTTATTATTTAGTTAAAAAAATAGAAATAATATTATTTGATAAGCAGCCCCCATTTCTGTTATATATTTTTTTACTTGAGGTTTGTTTAAAAAAATAAATATATGTACTTTTACATTCAAAAAAATACAAAAAATAAAAAATGAAATTATTCTGCGTTGTTGTTGATGATAGCTCTATTCAGAGAATGATTATTACCAGATTAGTAAAAAACCATCCTGATTTGCATTTAGTTGGTGATTTTCCCAATGCAATTGAGGCAAAGAATTGTATTTCTTTGAATAAAATAGATTTAGTTTTTTTAGATATAGAAATGCCTGTAATAAGTGGGTTTGATTTTTTGGATGGATTAAAAAACAAACCTCAAATTGTGTTTATTACTTCAAAACCAGAATATGCAGTAAAGGCATTTGAATATGATGCAACGGATTATTTGCAAAAGCCAATAGAAGTTGAGCGTTTTAATATGGCCGTAAAACGTGTGGTAGAATTGTATAACCTTAAAAATGATACTGCTGCAGAAACGGGAGATCACATATTTATAAAGAGTAATTCAAAAAAATTAAAGATATTTATCAATAAAATTAGATTTATTGAAGCCGATGGTGATTATATTAAAGTGGTTACAGATGATGCTTCGCACTCTGTATTGCGTACGATGAAATCATTTGAAGAAGATTTGCCGATGGATCAATTTTTTAGAATACATAAATCCTATATTGTTAATTTAGACAAAATAGTAAGGTTTGACGGAAAAATTGTTGAAATTGATAATATAGAAATTCCATTAAGCCGTCAGAAAAAAGAAGGATTTGAGGAAGCAATAGAAAATTATATTAATAAAAATCTACAGTTAGAACAATCCTAATGGATTTATAAGGAGCCACATTTTCAAAACTATTTAGAATTTTCTGAATAGTTTTTTTGGTTTGGGCCAATGCACTATTTTGAGGAATTTTTACCAAAATGTTTTTGATGTATTCATTTCTAATTCTGGAAATGGCGGGCTCTTCTGGGCCAAGAATTGGTATATTCAAATTTTGTGTTAATGCCTGAACTAGCCACATGCTGGCATGATTTAGTTTTTCGTAATCACGATGACGTAATGATATTTTTATGAGTTTATAAAATGGCGGATAATGATAGATTTTTCTTTCGTATATTTGTTCGTTGTACATAGAGATATAATCATTTAATACCATTTGTTGAAGCGTATGGTGCAACGGATTATAGGTTTGGACAATGACTTTGCCTTGATTTTCTGAACGACCAGACCTGCCAGCCACTTGTGCCAATAGTTGGTAACTTCGTTCAAGTGCTCTAAAATCGGGATAATACAAAAGATTATCGGCATTCATTACTCCTACTAAACTTACATTATCAAAATCAAGTCCTTTTGCTAACATTTGAGTACCTACTAAAATATCAAACTCTTTGTTTTTGAAACTGTCTATGATTTTTTCAAATCCAAATTTGCCTCTAGTGGTATCCTGATCCATGCGTCCAATTTTTGAAGAAGGATAAAGTTCGACCAATTCTTGTTGGATTTGTTCCGTTCCAAAGCCTTTTGTGTCTAAATGTGGACTTGAACACACATGGCATGTAATAGGTTTTGCAATTGCATAGCCACAATAATGACAACGGAGTTGGTTTTTTGATTTATGATAAGTCAAACTGACATCGCATTGCGAACAACCAGGAATATGTCCACAAGTGATGCACTCCAATATAGGCGAAAATCCACGACGGTTTTGTAATAAAATTACTTGTTGTTGTAATGAAAGTGCTGTATTGATTTCGTCAAGTAATACATCGCTAAAATGGCCTGTCATTTTTTTTCTGTAATACTTGTCTTTCAAATCAACTAGTTCTATATTTGGCATTTTTACATTTCCATATCTTTTAGAGATATGAGTTATGCCATATTTTTGATTTTGTGTATTAAAATAGGTTTCTAAACTTGGTGTAGCCGATCCTAATAATACTTTTGCTTGATGTAAATTTGCTAATACAATAGAGGCATCTCGGGCATGATAGCGAGGTGCAGGATCAATTTGTTTGAAAGTTTGCTCGTGTTCTTCGTCTATAATGATAAAACCTAAATTTTGAAAAGGTAAAAACATCGACGACCTTACACCAATTACAATTTGAGCAGTGTCGGCTTGATTCAAAACTTGATGCCAAACTTCTACACGCTCATTGATATTGAATTTTGAATGATATACCGCTACTTTATTACCAAAATGTTTTCTTAAACGTTGTACTAATTGAGCGGTCAAAGCAATTTCTGGTAATAAATAGAGTACTTGTTTATTATTTAATAAATATTTTTCTATAATTTTTATATATACCTCTGTTTTTCCAGAAGCAGTAACTCCATGCAACAAACAAACATTTTTAGTTTGCAGTTGCAAAAGGATGTCTTGGAACGCTTGTTGTTGGTATTCATTGAGAATCAAGTCTTTACTAGTAGCTTTACCGTCAAATTGTATTCTATTTTCTTGAATATAATATATTTCAAAAATATTTTTCTGAATTAAAGATTTTAAAGTTGTTGTGTTTGAAGCAGCAGCATCTAAAAGTTTTTTTACTGCTAAAGGATTTTTTTCTTTGGCCACCATTTGAAAATAATGCATGACTAAGTTTCGTTGTTTTTCGGATTTTTTTAATTCATTTAATAGTAAATTTAGCCCATTTTCTTCTTGATAAACAGGATTTAATCGAATATATTTTACTAATTTTGGTTTGTAAACTTCTGTTACTTCTTCGTGCAGGAGTATGACTTTTTTTTGTATTAATTTTTGAATTATAGGGAAAACATTTTTACGATTTAAAATTTTAATAATATCACTTATTTTTAAGGCATTTTGTATTTTTAAAGCCTCATATATTAAAAATTCCTCATCATTTAAAGTCTTTTCGTCTATAAAATTAGATGTATCACACTCGATTGTGGTTTCACTTTCTAATAATAATGCCGAGGGCAAAGCAGCTTTGAGTACCTCGCCTATGTTGCACATGTAATAATCTGAAATCCAAAACCAATGTTGAATTTGAATGGGTGTTACTATGGGTTTTTCGTCTAATATTTGATCAATTTCTTTGGCTTGGTATAAAAGGGGTTCGTTTTGATGGATTTTTACAACAATAGCTGTATATAATTTGCTTTTACCAAAAGGCACAACAACACGCATACCAATTTGAATGAAATGAAATTCATGTTCATTAATTTGATAAGTAAATGTTTTTGGTAACGATAAAGCAATGATTATATCAATAAAATACATAAAATCTTATTATAATTTATTTGACTCTTGTCCAAATTTGACTTCTGCCCATTAAGGCAAATCCAATATACCCTCTGATTTTTAATTGGTCTTTATTGATAAGCGAAGCTTTACATTTATATACGTTGCCCGTTTTGGGGTCTGTTATTTTTCCTGAATCATATTCATTATCAGATTTGACTAAATCTTTAATAATAATCAAGCCCAAAACGGGTTTATCTTTATCGGCACAAGTACATAATTTGCAAAGGGCTACACGTTGATCAGGGTTGAAAATATCTATAATTTTGCCATAATAGGCATTACCCACAGCATAAATTTCGACAACGGATTCAGATTTGTTGGTTTTATCGTCGTGTGTTTTCCATTTTCCTACAATTGAATGTTGTGAAAAAGACAAATTGGAAATTAACAAGAAGAAAGTTAAGATAAAATGTTTCATTTTTAGTAAAGTTTAAAGTTATTAGCACGAACTAGCCCCGATAGTAGCGACATCCTTTTCTTTTTTTTCTTTAAAAAAAGAAAAGATATAGCGGATAGCGGGATTAGCTCCAAATTAATCGTATTTTCTTATTTTTTTTAATTTTGAAATAAGCGCATTAAGTTCAAAACCGATGAGCATGATCATACAATTGATCCAAATATAAAACATCATGATAAGTAATGTACCAATAGAGCCATATAATTCATTATATTTTGAAAATTTAACTACCCATATTCCAAAAAAATAGGAAGATACAACAATAAGGCAAGTTGTAAATACAGAACCAATTGAGATAAACGCCCTATTTTGTTCCCTTTTTGTTCCAAACTTGAACATGATGGAAATGGTTAGCAAAATCATAATGATAACAAATATATACCTACCAATTCTAATTAAAGGAATATTATCTGACAAAACATTTTGAATCATTGTTTTTTGGATGAATACTTCAAAAACCACAATGGCTGCAACTGTAAATAACAGTAATATTGACAACAAAAGCGACATGCCCAAAGCAACCATGTATTGTCTTACAAAAGAGCGTTTGATAGTGATGTGTTTGGAATTTTCAAAACCAGCTAAAATAGAGTTTAAACCATTGGCCATCAAGAAAATAGACAAAATAAAACCCGATGATAATAAGCCAGAATGACTATTGTGCAAAATATCATTGATAATGTTTTTGATGGCATCAAAAGTTCTGGGGGGTACCCCTTCTGATACAAATTGTAGGAAATCATCTTGAAATCCATTGATAGGAATATAGGGTATTAAATTTAAAATAAATAAAGCAAATGGAAATAAAGCCATAAAAAAGCTAAAAGCAATAGCGGCAGCTCTGTATGATAAAGCACCTTCAACTAAAGAAATTCCATACAATTCTAACAAATCATATAAAGATAATCCCTCGAGCCATGGTAGTTTGATGGCTTGCAATATAGGAAGTAAATTTCGTATTATTGGAATTTTACGAATATATTTTTCTACTTTGTGGCTCATTTATAAGTTTATTTTAAAAAGCTTTTAAACTTAAATCCATATTATGTACAGAATGTGTTAAGGCCCCAGAAGAAATATACAACACACCACAAGCAGCATACTGTTGCAGCGTGTTTTCATTAATATTGCCAGATGATTCTGTTTGACATGTATTTCCAATTAATGCTACAGCTTGTTTGGTTGTTTCGAAATCAAAATTATCAATTAATATTCTATGAATACCGTCATTTTTTAATATTTCTTTAATTTCGTCCAAATTTCGAGCCTCTACAATAATTTTCAAATCTAAATTATTATCTTTAAGATATTTCTTTGTTTTTTTGATGGCTTGTGTAATACCTCCTGCAAAATCAATATGATTGTCTTTCAACATGATCATGTCATACAGGGCAAAACGGTGATTATCGCCACCTCCAATTTTTACAGCCCATTTTTCGCATGCTCTAAAACCAGGAGTTGTTTTTCGGGTATCTAAAATTTTTGTATTATAATTTGATAATAATTGTACATATTGATTAGTTTTGGTTGCAATTGCCGACATTCTTTGCATTGAATTTAATACAACTCTTTCTGCTTTTAATATTGATTGAGAACTTCCAGATACTGTAAAAACAATATCTCCAAATTGTACATTAGAACCATCATTAATGTATTTTTGTATGACTAAATTGGGATCAACGTAATTAAAAACTTGAATTGCAAAATCTACACCTGCAATGATGCCTTGATCTTTTACTAATAATTTTGCATTTCCAGTGGCGGTAATTGGAATGCAAGCTAAAGAACTATAATCGCCTGGCCCAACGTCTTCATTAATAGCATTTTGAATAATATGGTGCAATTCTTGTTGAAATTGTAGATCTGAAATCATGATGTTTATATTTTTTTTCAAATGTACAATATTTTTTTTTTAATAAAAAAACAACTCCGTACTGATTTTGTTGTAAATATTTTAGAATTTTGCAAAAAATAAAAACATGACCATTCAAATTGCAACCCCTGCCCTACTGTTTTCTGCCACTTCGTTGATTTTGTTGGCCTATACGAATCGGTTTTTGACCATTGCTGGAATTATTCGAGGATTGAAAAAATCCTATTTGAAAGAAGCCGATGCAACGATATTACTTGAAATAAAAAACTTACATTTACGATTAACATTAATAAAATACATGCAGTTATCGGGTGTTTTTAGCTTATTTTTATCCGTTTTTTCCATGTTGATGTTGTTTTTAAACTTTGATAATGGTGCCTTACTATTGTTTGGAATTAGTTTATTGAGTTTGTTGGTTTCACTCGGCATATCGTTTTGGGAAATCAGTATATCTATTGATGCTTTAAAATTGCATTTGAGTAGTTTAAGTAAGTATAATAGTCAGCAAAAACTTATTGATAATGAGCAAAACTAGGCTTTGGATACTCATAATTTGAAAGTTGAAAATCATTTGACTTTATAGCGTTTGTTTTTAATATATTGTATCCAATACCAGGTATTTTTGGAAAAAATGAAAATGAAATTTGAAAAGTGTCAAAAGATAAGAAATCATTACTTATAATAAAACCTATACCAAATTCTGATAATAATGGACTATGCTTAAAACTATTATTACTATTAGACAACATACCTCCTGAATAATTGAAGTATGGATTTAACCTAAAGCCCCATACTTTCCAAGGAGCATACATTTGTGTTTGAAAATTGAAAACAATTTTTTTTGTACCTAATAAATTAGCATTTGAAAAACCTGAAATTCCAAAATTACCGTTTAAAGTCAATTTATCCAAATTGGTATCAAGACGATGAAAACCTAAAGTAATTTCAGGTTTTACAAATTGTCGAATTTGCCAATTTCCAAATTTGAATAAATTCGTAAAATATGTAACAGACGCATTAAAAGCACTTTGTTTGGTTTGATTTTGTTCAAAAAATGTACCAATTTCTATATTTGCACTTAAATAACCAAAATGATAAAAAGCCGCATGTGTCCATTTAGAACCTAAATATAGGGTACTTAAATTATTTTTAAATATGAAACCAGATGTGAGATTGAAAATATATCCCGTAGGTATATTTTCATATATATTAAAATTAAATACGTTTTTATTTTTTATAAATCTACTTTGAGCAATCCCTATACTTGCCAAAAATGTATTTTCATTTGAAAATATACGGTATTTATCATATTCAAAATTAGGAGTAAAATAATAATCTTTAGTAATAAATCGGAACATATTGTATATTTTAGTGGTTCTTTGGGATTCAGAATTTCCGTTGGATACCCTGAAAGCATAACCACCACCACATTCAAATAAATTCAATTTATAGTTTTGTAAATCAGGTATTTGCAAATCATTATATAATACAATTTTTTTATATTGCTGTGAAAAAAGAGAAAAAAATGACCAATTCTGATATGAAGTAAAGAAGTTTTTTTCTAAAGAAATATTTTTTTCATAACTAAAATCAATCTCTTTTTGATAATTTACCTTGAAATTTAAAAAAGTTTTCCATATATTATTTGCAGTATATCCAAATCCAAAAGTATTTTCATTTTTTTTATTATTTTTATGCATATTAATATATATTTCATGTCCAAATCCTAATAAATTATTTTCACTTAATTGAAAATTAGATGTATTAATAGAAGTATTAAAACTAGGGCTCAAACTCCAAGAATCAACCACGTTTACCGCAATATCTATGGAGTCAGTTGAAGCATCGCTACCTATTGGTTTTATTTCAATTTCATGAATGAAACGTTGATTTCTAATAATTCTTTCAGATTCATTGATAATTAATGAGTCTATTTCATCATTTTTATGAAATAGCAATAAGTTATTTATTATTTTTTCTTTAGTTTTTATATGATATGTATTAGCTAAATCTTTTATTCGGTTCCTAAAATTATTTTTTGAAATACTATCAATTACAAAAGGATCGTTGATTTGAATAATAATATGCCTTATAATTTTGCAATTGACTTTTTTCCAAACAAAATTGTTTTGTATAATTGGTTTTGTCTTATTTTTTTTGCGAATATTTTCAAATAAATATTGGTTAAAACGATTATTTTTTTTATTTTTTTCTAGTTTTTTGAACCACTTTACAGTATCCATTTTTTGTGATAATAGGTGTTGATTAGAACAAAATATTGCAAAAATGATTAACAATTTTATTTTGATTTGACACATTTTGATGTTTATTAAATATTTAGAAGCTTTTAAGATATAAATTGAATTCAAAAATGGGTACAATTATACCAATAAAATAAAACAAATGTAACCGATTAAAAGTTAATATTATTACATTATTATTAGAAATAAGTTCATAATTACTAAATATTTTATCAAAATACTAATTGATAAATTACTATATTTGCAAAATAAATTGTAATGCTAATGAGACCATATTTTTTAATATTATTATTTAATTTTTTTATAAATTGCCAAAATTTACATGCAGATAAAAATATTGTTGCTGTTGGTTTAGATAGCATTAGACCTGTTGGACAATTTAAAAAATTAATGTTAAAACAAAGAATCCAAGCTATAGATTCTACAAAATTAGATAGTTTGGATGTATTTGAGCCTACAATAAATTCACCAAAATCAGTAATTTATTCAAAAGATGGAACTAAATTTTATGTAAATTCTTTAGAAGGATTTGCAACTATTGTTTTTGATTCCAAAACATTAAAAAAAATTGGAGTCATAAAACATGTATTCGATATTAGAAATAAAAACTTATTTAAAAATAATGAAACTACAGCTTTTGATTATCAATTTAAGCAACAATTACCCGATTTTAACATTTTTAAAGGCAAACCAGTAGAAGGTTGTTTATCTCACAATGGAAAATATTTGTGGGTAACGTATTACAGAAGAGATTGGGACGAGAATGCTGAATCTCCGTCGGCAGTTGCTATTATTGACACCGAAACGGATCAAATTGTACGGGTTATTCCTAGTGGGCCATTGCCAAAAATGATTGCTTGTTCGCCAGACAATCAATACATTGCCATTACACATTGGGGCGATAATACGGTAGGAATTTTAGATATATCTAGTCAAAATGTTATGGATTTTAAATATATTTCTCATGTGATTATTGACGAAAGATTAACGATGAATTATCAATCGGATGTAAAAATAGATCGGGATAATGAATGTGGTAATTGTTTGCGTGGCACCGTTTTTAGCCCTGATAGTAAAAAAATATTAGTTGCAAAAATGGGTGGCAACGGCATTGCATTGATCGATTTGACTACAATGAAATATCTTGGAACCATAACAGGAATGAAACAAAATTTAAGGCATTTAGTCATCAATAATAATGACTTGATATTGAGTTCTAATAAATATGGTTTTGTTCAAAAAGCCACTTTAAATGACTTGTTACATTTAGATTTTTCGAATAAAAATAAGATTATTACTTATGAAAAATGGCAAACGATTCATGTTGGAAAAGGTGCCAGAACGATTGATGTTACTAATGACGGAAAGTATATTTTTGCATGTGTTAATAATGACTGTAAAATTGCAGTTATTGAAGCCTCAACTATGACCGTTGTTGATAGTATTTCAGTGTCAAAATTTCCAGTGGGTATGGCAATATCACCAAATTCTAGACAATTAATTATTACTTCCCAAGGCAAAAAAGATGTTTTATTTGCGGGTAATGCGGTTAGTGTCTTTGAAATTATTTACAATTAGTTTTATATATAAATAAATTTATAAAAAAATGTTTTCAATATTTAAAAAAAGTAGTTATTTGATGGATTATATTCCAGATAATTTTACAGATATTCATTCACATTTATTACCAGGAATTGATGATGGAGCAAAGGATTTGGAAGATACGAATGTATTAGTTGAAAAGTTAGAACAGCTTCGATTTAAAAATTTTATTGCAACACCTCATGTATTAAAAAATGTTTGGGATAATGATGATGAAATTATCAATTCAAAATTGGCTTTAGTTCAAGAAAATTTTGTGCAATCACATAAAAAAATTGCTTTTAAAGCCGCTGCTGAATATATGATGGACAATCATTTTTATGATTTACTTAAAAATGGAAATACAATTTTGCCTTTGAAAGACAATCATATTTTAGTAGAAATGTCTTATTTAGCACCACCAATTCAATTGTATGATATTTTATTTGAAATACAAATTGCAGGTTTTCAGCCCATTTTAGCCCATCCAGAACGGTATAATTCCTATCATAACAATTTGAAAGAATATGATAAACTAATTAAAGCAGGATGTAAATTTCAATTGAATATGTTATCTACAGTTGGTTATTATGGCCCAATGATTAGCAAGACAGCAGATTATTTATTGAAAAATGATTTAATTACTTATATTGGCTCGGATACACATCACGAAAAACACATTTCATTTCTTCAAAATAAAATCATTTTAAAAAATCATGAAAAATTAAATCAAGTATTTAAAAATAATGCTTTTTTTGATTTTCAATAAAAAAAAAGCTGTTCAGTGTGAACAGCTTTTTTTAAATGTATTATTTTCTAAAAATATTAAAAATCCTTTCTATAATATTTTTTGGTTTATTATTTCCATCATTACCATAACCGTAACCATAACCGTAACCATAACCGTAACCATAGCCATAACCGTATCCATAACCAGACTTTGCATTAACACCATTGATTACAATAGACAAATTATTTAATTTATTTTCTTTAAATAATGAGTTTGGAATTGTAATGGAATTTTTTCTTATGTAATTTGCTCTTACCACATAAATAAACATGTCAGAATATTTATTAAGTAATAACGTATCTGTAACTAAACTTACAGGAGCGGTATCTACAATAATATAATCAAATTGTTTTTTTAATTCATCAAAAGCAAGTTCAACTTTTTTACTATTTAATAAAACGGCTGGATTTGGTGGTATAATTCCAGATGGAAGCACATAAAAATCAGTGTAACCTTCTTGTTTGTATATAATGTCTTCTAAATTAATTTTTTCATTTGAAAGATAATTACTCATACCAAAATCTGATTTTACATCTAAATAATCAGATATTTTTGGATTTCTTAAATCCATTCCCATTAAAAGAACTTTTTTACCATAAAGTGCTAATGTTCTCGACAAATTTACAGAAACAAACGTTTTACCTTCTTTCGGAATAGTCGAAGTTATAAAAATCGTTTTTGCTGTATCTTTTTTGGAATTAGTGAGCATAAACTCAAGATTTGTAAGTATTATTCTGAAAGATTCAACAACACTTGAACGACTTATAGAAGTTACATCTTCTAAAATATCTTTTGTTAAAGGTACATCACCAAGATAAGGAATAGATGAAATTCTTTCAATATCAGATCTTGTGTGTATTTTATTATCTAATAAAAATATAATAAATAATATACCTAAAGGAATAAGCAAACCAATAACAAATGCTACCGACATGATTAATTTTCTGTTTGGTCCAATAGCTCCTTTAGAAAATGCAGCATCAATAACTTTAGCTTTTGGCGAAGTTACAGATAATGCAATCGCTGTTTGTTCAGCTTTTTGCAATAAATATGAATATAATTCTGCCTTAACTTTTTGTTGTCTATCAATTTTTTTGTAATTCATTTCATTTGTAGGAACCATACTAACTTTTGTTTGAAAAAAGTTTTCTTGGTTTTGCAAATTTCCTTGTCTGATTCTCAAAGCACGACCTTCGTTACTCAAAACTTTTAAAATCTCAGCTTTCCGCCATTTTAATTTCTCATCTAAATTAACGATATAGGGATTGGCAATTGTTGAAGTTTTTAAAACCCTTTTTCTATCCAAAACTCCATTGTTAAATTCGTCTATTAGTCGCATTGCGGGACTACTTGATGGCAATATATTACTTGGAATTAAATCTTGATTAGTTGCTTTTGAAACTTCCTCTGCCATATAGCCATTTACAGAAATTTCTGTGCTAATGTCCGTAACATTTCTTCTATATTGAGAATTTTGATTTAAATTTAAAGAAGCATCTGATATTAAATCTGTTAAACCATTATTTTTCTTAAATGTTTCAGACTTTTTATCAATTCCTTCTAACTCTTCTGATATTACTTCTAATCTTTTTTTAATAAAAGTATAGGTATTATTAGCAATAATGTTTCTGTCTTCTGTGGCATCTAAATTATATTGTTCAACTAATTCATTAATAAAATCCATGGCTTTTGCTTCATTTGCTGTAGCCATATCAATAGAAATGATATTCGTATTTTTTGCGTTTAAAATTTTCAATGCACTACTTAATGCTATTGCAGTATTTTTTATTGGTGCAACTACTATTGTAATTTTTTTATCAATTTCAATGTCATTTGATACTTTTTTTATTATAAATGTTCCAATATCAGATTTAAGAACAGTGTTGTATGTATATACTTTTTTAGCATCAAAATTCATTCCTTGAATTTTAAACTTAGTATCTGAAATTGGTGTCATATTTATCTGAAAGTAAGATTCCTCAAAATTTTTACTTTTCGATAAAAATATTATATTGACAGGCGAATTTTTATAGGCTTCAGTATTAATAACCATACCTTCAACAAAATAAGATACATTCATTCCTAATTTTCTAGCAGCTCTTTCTGCTAAACTTCTGGATTGAAAAATAGCTATTTCATTATCAATACTATTTTTACTTCCTGGAAATACACTTAATTCACTAAAAGCATCTAATTCAGATCCACCTTTTTTATCGGCTTTTATTAATACTGTAGAGGACACACCATAAGTTGTTATAGTGTATCGTAAATAAAAATAAGCAATCGATAAAGAAATTAATATGGATAATACCACCCATTTCCAATGTACAACATATTTGTATAATTGTTCTTCTAAATGTACGGTATGACTTTGACTGTTTGGGGTTGATTTATCTGTCATATTCTAGTAATTAGTATGTATAAAGTTAGTAAACTTCCAAATATAGAAAGTGTTGTGGTTAAATTTGATCCAATAGCAGTTGAATTTACTTTAACTTCTCTTGGTTCTACATAGATCACATCATTTTGTTTTAAATAATAAAATGGAGAATTGACTAAATCTGCTTTAGTAATATCTACATAATTATAAGTTTTTTTTCCTTCAACATCTCTAATTATAAGTACGTTTTCTTTTTTACCATAAAGCGTAATATCAGACGCTTGAGCCAAAGCATCTAAAATTGTAAACCTATCACTTCCTACATTGATAATTCCTGGTCTCCCAACTTCGCCAAGTACTGATACTTTAAAATTTATAATCCTTAGATTTACAACAATATCTGTTGCATATTTTTTTAATTTTTCTTTAAAAAAATCAGTAAGTTCAACTCTAGTCATACCTGCAATTTTAATTGAACCTAATACAGGAAATTCAATATTTCCATTTTTATCAACTAAATAGGATTGTCGATTGACATTAAAATTAACGTTTTGAGCGGCTAACTTAGAATCTAAATTAAAAACATCAACTGATTCAGGATTCTGTGAAGAAAACCCCAAATATATAATATCATCTGGTTGTATTCGAGTTTCATATTGCGATACTATACTTTCTTTAACTTGTTCATTACCTTGAAAATAAATGTATTTTTTTCTAGATACACAAGAAGTTAATGAAATAATTGATAATATTACAATCAATTGCTTATTCAATTTCATATATTTATACTGATTTAATTATTTATTATTTATTTAATTTTTATTTTTTTTGCAAATATAGAATTTTATACTACTTGATTTATAAAATATTTTAATTTTTATAAAACGAATTTAAACTAATAAATTCTGGAACAATTTCTTTCATTTGAGTAACTACTTCTTCATCATTGTTTTTTAAGTAATTTTCAATAAGTTGTAAAATTTGTTGGTATATTTCCTCTAAGTTGGTTTCATGATCAATTGAAATCATGATTTTTTTATGATAGGTTTCCTTAGTTTTAGCCTTATCATTTAACAATTCTTCATATAGTTTTTCGCCTGGTCTCAATCCTGTTACCTTGATTTCTATATCTTTGTTAGGCTGATAACCTGCTAATTTTATCATTTTAACTGCCAAATCATAAATTCTTACGGGTTCACCCATATCAAAAATGAATATTTCACCACCACTTCCCATTATTCCAGCTTCTAAAACCAATTGGCATGCCTCTGGGATTGTCATAAAATACCTTATGATATCTGGATGTGTTAAAGTTACAGGGCCTCCTTCATTGATTTGTCTGGTAAATAAAGGAACAACCGACCCATTCGACCCTAATACATTTCCAAATCTAGTAATGATAAATTCTGTATGAAAATCTTTATTTTTAAAACTTAATTGATTCAAATATTGCACCGTAAGCTCTGCTATTCGTTTTGAGGCTCCCATAACACTACTTGGATTAACTGCTTTGTCTGTAGATACCAATACAAATTTTTTAACTTGATATTTGATGGCCAATGCTGCAACTGTTTTTGTACCAATAATATTGGTTTG
This sequence comes from Flavobacterium branchiophilum NBRC 15030 = ATCC 35035, assembly GCF_002217205.1. Classification (GTDB taxonomy): domain Bacteria; phylum Bacteroidota; class Bacteroidia; order Flavobacteriales; family Flavobacteriaceae; genus Flavobacterium; species Flavobacterium branchiophilum. Next base: position 54,940 of record NZ_MUGT01000055.1, read on the forward strand.
AATGGCCTGCTTGGGGTTGATTTCCATTAAAGGTACATGTTTGTAGGCTGCCGCATGATAAATGATATCAGGTTTGTGCTCTTTTAGAACAGTATCAATATAGTCATAATTTCTTACGTCTCCAATTAAAGGAAGTAATTCGATTTGATTGGTAAATATTTTTTCAATTTCTAATGTTAAATCATTCAAAGGCGATTCTGCTTGGTCTAGTAAAATAATTTTTTTTGGAGAAAATTTATACAATTGTCTTACAATTTCACTTCCAATAGACCCTGCTGCACCCGTTACTAATACACATGTAGCCTCGTGCTGTTCAGCAATTTTATGATTGTTGATAATAATCGAATCCCTTTCAAGTAAATCGTTAATGTCAAAATGTTTAATTCTATTAGAAACTTCTTGTCCATTTTCTAAATTGGAAATCTTTGGGACTGTAAAAACCTTAAAATTAAACTCTAAGCAGTCATTTACAATTTTAGTTTTTTCAATAATGGTTAATGAAGCATCTGTAAGTATAATTCCTTGACAATTATTCACTCTTAATAAAGCGGGAATACGAGATTTATTTGAAAAAATAGGTAGTGCTAAAAGTAATTTATTAGTATTACCATATCTATGATCTATAAATCCTACAACTTTATACTTTTGTGTTTTATTAGTTTGAATTGAATTGACTACCGAAATAGAATTGGTATCTGTTCCATATACCAATACTCTTATTTCATCTTTTCTGCTTGATACAGTACTAAAGTAGTATTCAAATGTTAGTTTTACAAAAACCCTAAACAATACTAAAAGTGTAAAACAAAATATAAAATTGATGACCAACCCTGCATTGCCAAAATATTTTACAAAATTAAAAAAATAAGCATTATTTATAAATAATAATGTTAATAATGTTACAACTTGTACTTTAAAAATTTTAAATGTATCTTGAATAGAGGAATGTCTAATAATACCTGAATAGGATTTAAAAAAATAAAAACAAAATAAATTTGTTCCAAAATACAAGCTTAATGCTTCTACAAAATAGCCATGAAAATACAAAGCCTTATTCATTTTGGACAACAGAAAATCTGTAAAAAACAAACAAGCAATAATAATTGTAAAATCAATAATAAGAATGATCCACCTTGGTAGATAATTCAAATTAGTAATTTTTTCTCTCAATTGTATTTTTAAGTTTTTTTTCATTAGTATTTTGAAGTAAAAACTTCTGATATTATGGTCTTAATTCTTAATTTTTCTGCTGCTGTTGTATTGGATCCAGAGGGCAAACAAAGGCCATTTTCAAATAAGTTTTCACATACATTTGTTCCAAAATAAGAATAGGAATTAAATATAGGTTGTAAGTGCATGGGTTTCCATAACGGCCTGCTCTCAATATTATTTTGTTCTAATGCTATTCTCAAGTCTTCTCTTGTAATTCCATTTGTTAATTTAGGGTCAATCACAATGGCAGAAAGCCAATGGTTTGAATGAAAATCTTCATTTGGCTCTTCAAAAACTGTAACTCCATCTATATTTTTAAATAAATCTTTATAAAATACATGCATATTTCTTCTTAATGCAACATGTTTATCTAAAACTTCCATTTGGCCTCTCCCTATTCCAGCACATATATTGCTCAACCTATAATTGTATCCAATTGCTGAATGTTGATAATGCACTGCATGGTCTCTTGCCTGTGTTGCTAAAAAAACAGCTTTTTCTTTAATAGCTTTTTCTTTTGACACTAAAGCACCACCTCCAGATGTAGTAATAATCTTATTGCCATTAAATGATAATATTGAAATATTCCCAAATGTTCCACATTTTTTACCTTTATAAGTACTTCCTAAAGCCTCTGCACTGTCTTCAATAATTGGAATATCATATTGAGCAGATAATTTTCTTAATTGATCAATTTGAAATGGCATACCATATAAATGTACACCAATAATAGCTTTTGGTTTTTTGCCTGATTTGATGCTCGAAATTATTGCCTCTTCAACTGCTTTTGGACACAAATTCCATGTTTGCTGCTCGCTATCTACAAATATTGGTGTAGCACCAACGTATAATATGGGATTTGCCGAGGCTGAGAATGTAAAACTTTGACAAATTACTACATCGCCTTGTCCTATACCTAGTAATATTAAACTTAAATGAATAGCAGCTGTTCCCGAACTTAAAGCGGCTACGTGAACATTTTCTGATAAATATTGCTCTAAATCTTGTTCAAATCCGTTTACATTTGGTCCAAGTGGGGCTACCCAATTACTATCAAATGCTTCTTGAACGAAATTTCTTTCTGAATCTCCTAAATGTGGAGAAGAGAGCCATATTTTTGATTGATTCATATTGTTCTAAATAATGTTTTATATATAATGTGCAAATCTAATAAAAAAGTCCGACAATTATAATATTCTAAGTTCATTTTTATTTTATCTTTAAAAATAATTTCATCGTTATATGTTAGTGGATTATCGACAAACGACAAAATCTCCTCTTCATTGGCATATTTTATGGAGGCTTCAGATGTTAATCCTGGCTTTAATTTCAATATATTTCTATATTCTCCTTCTAATTTGTCGTAATATCCTTCAATGTCTGGTCTGGGTCCGACAAAACTCATGTTTCCAATCAAAATGTTCCATAATTGTGGAAATTCGTCTATTTTACTCTTTCTTAAAAATTGACCTATTTTAGATATTTTACCCGTTTTTGCCTCAATAGTTTTAATTTTATATATAATAAAAAGTTTACCATATTGACCAACTCTTTTCTGGCAAAATATACCAAAACTTTGGGTATCTATTGTAGCAATACATACAAATATAATAATTATCCATGATAAAAATAACAAACCAATTATGGAGAATAAAATGTCAAATAGTCGTTTCAGCATTTTATGGATTTAAAAATTTGATTATTTTACCAGGATTACCTACTACACATGCAAAATCGGGTACATCTTGGATGATGACGGCTCCAGCTCCAATTTTTGCCCATTTTCCAATTTTTATATTTGGAATTATACTCGCTCCAATGCCAATATGACTGCCCTCTCCTACACTTACATTGCCAGCCAAGCAGGCATTTGGCGAGATATGTACAAAATTACCTATAATACATTCATGCTCAATTATACTACTTGAATTGATGATGCAATGATCTCCTATTCTTACATCAGCATTGATTACCACATTTGCCATGATTGCTGTGCCATTTCCAATTTTTGAAAACCTCGAGATCATGGATTTAGGGTGGATGGCATTAAAAAATGGATTAAATATTCGTGATGCTATATTTTTTCGTATAGTATTATCACCTATTGTAATTAAAAATTCCGTATTATTACTTATTTCATAAATATTAGGCTTGTATATTGGAATATCATATAAATATTTATCTTCAGAAAAATCATCTAATATACCATTTATTTGGCAATTATTACTACATAAAATATCAATAATTACTTTTGCATGGCCACTTGCTCCATATAACATTTTTTTAGTTCCCATCAAATTTTTCCATTGATACTGAATTTTCAGCGGTTATTCCTTCTTTTATTAATATTTTCTTGATAGTCATAAAAACGATTTTAAGATCCAAAATAAAATTACAATGGTCCACATACCAAACATCAAATTCAAATTTTTGTTTCCAACTTATGGCATTTCTTCCATTTACTTGTGCCCAACCAGTAATTCCTGGCGTTACTTCATGTCTGCGATTTTGTTGTACAGAATATAAAGACAAATATTCGGGCAATAAAGGTCTTGGTCCTATAAAACTCATCTCACCCTTGGCTACATTAATGAGTTGGGTGATTTCATCTAACGATGTTTTTCGTATAAAATATCCTATTTTTGTTAGTCTATGTGCATCTTCCAATAAATTCCCTTGTGCATCTTTTTTATCGTTCATCGTTTTAAATTTGATGATCGTAAAAATGTGTCCATTTTTTCCAGGCCGCTTTTGAAAGAAAAAGGGTTGTCCTGAATTGGCAAAATATAGGGCTATTGTAATGATTATAAAAATAGGAGAAATTAAAATTAATCCTATTATTGCAAAAAATACATCAAAAAAAGGTTTAATTATTTTTTTATACATACTTTATTTATTAAATATTTTTAATTCAATTAATTGTAAGTACTTTTTAGCTAAAACGTGTCTGTCAAAATTATTTTTAGCATACTCATAACCATTCTCGCCATGTTTTTTTAATATTTCAGGATTTTCTATATAAAACCTTATTTTTGCTTCAAAATCCTTTGGCCTTTCTGGTTCTACAAACAAGCCTGCTTGTGCTTCTTCTACTAACGCTCTTGACACACCATCGATGGCCATCAATATAGGTTTTTTGCAGGCCATATAATCAAATGTTTTGTTTGAATATACAGTTTTAAAAGTTTCCACTCGTTTCAATACAGAAGTCCCTACATCTGAAGCTAATATGTACTTAAATACCAAGGATTTAGGTACAGAGTCTATGAATTTTACATTAATACAATTCATATCTTTTGCTTTCTTTTTCAAACGTTCTTTTTCCATTCCTTGCCCAATCAACAGGAATAAAATATTAGTATCTTCCAATAATTTACCAGTTTCTAATACCTGATCCAAATGATTCGCTACTCCATGAGCCCCAACATAAGTTATCACAAAATGTCCTTCCAGTTGATTGTCTTTTCTAAATTGTGCAACATCAAAAGAGTTTAGTAAACCATCGGACAATGTGAAATCAGCCGCATTTGGTATAAAAATAATTTTTTCGGGATCCACTTTTTTATGTGCTATCAATGTAGTCCTAAATGCAGGAGTCAAAACATTGATAAGTTTTGCTTTTTTGTATAAAAATGCCTCAAGCCAATAGGCTAATTTGATAATCAAACCGTTGGTAACTACTCCTGTATCTATTGCCGATTCTGGCCATAAATCTCTAATTTCAAACACAAAAGGTATTCTTTTTAATCTTGAAAGTAAATAACCACTTATACCTATAAATAAGGGGGGTGAAGTAACTACAATACAATCAAATTTTCCCTTTGTTTTGAATATTCCTGCATATAATGACGAAAAAACAAATGAAAAATAACCCCAAAGCCTTCCTAAAAAATTGGTATTATAACTTTCAGATACATGACATCTAATCACTTGTACTCCTCCTTGTTGTTTTTCAACAAAGTATTTTCCTTTATATTCTGGCATTTTTTCAGACCCATTTGCATGAATCATTCCTGCCAATACGGTTACTTGATGCCCCTGATCTATCCAAACTTTTGACATTTCATTCCATCTTGAACCTCCTGGGTCATTTTCTTCTAAAAAATATTGATGTAATAGTAAAATATTCATTAATTGATTGTTATTTGGGTTTTTATCTCATTTTGAAATTCAAAATAGCATCCTATTTGCTGTTCTTTATGACCATATAATGATGAATAATACGATTCAAAAGATTTTGCATTAACTGTATTTTGTGTATCGTTTGCAATGATTTCAACTAGACTATTTGGAGCTATATTCCAACATTGTTGTGCTATTTTTCCTGTGCAATTTTCTAATCTATCTTCTACTAACCATTTGAATTGTCCTTTGTATTTTGTTACTTTACGAACATGTGTTATTTTAGGATTAATATAAGTAAAAACGCTTATTTTTCCTTCAAAAATATATGAATCTTCTGTTTCTTTAAATGTAAAGTCGAGTGCCTTTGTCCAATAAAACCATATAAATCGACTCCCTTTATACATCTGATTGGCTCCTTCTAGCATAACTGTATTGTGTGATTGTGTACCCATAAAAAAATGCACCCATTTCGGATCGGTATTGTATTTATAAGAACCAGCATCTCGAAAAACATTGACACCATTTTTCCAAATATCCAAATGCAAATTATCTGCCTGAAAGGGCCTATCTTTATAACTACCACACTTAAAAAATGTAAATGAATTTGCTTCTCTAATCAAATAATAGCCGCTAGGTTTAAACAATGTTACTCCATATTTTTGAACTAAAACATCAAATGAATACAAACATTTTGACTTTGTAATAAAGTCTTCTTGCTGGTTTTCAAATAAGTCTTGTCCTGTTAATATTACATGAAGTGTATTGAGTTGCGGCCTATAATCTCTAAACTCGTGAGTTGATAATGGAAAAAATAAGGCACCGTCATTTGACCCGTAGTTTGGCAAATGTCCATTAGATTTTTCTACAAATTGATATAAAAAATTCAAACACGAATAGGCCTTTTCATATACTTTTTTTGAAAAATATTTTTTATGAATATTGGATATTTGAAATCCAAAACTTAATAATTGTATCAAAACCCTATGATAATTCATACTATGCTGTATAAACGCACCATCTTCATATATTTGATAATCAATTTCTTGCTCAAAATAGGTAATACCACGTTGGCACCATTTTTTGGTTTCAGGTATATATGGAAACAGCATATTACTCAAAGCAAGTATCATGGTTTCCGTAATTGCATGGTTATTTCTTACAGCTATTCTAGAAAAATGAATATGTTCATTTACATGATGCAATTGCCAATATACCGCATTTTGTATTTTTTGCCATAATTTTTCTGTTAAATTTGTAGTATCTTTGTAAAAATTCAACACATATAACCAATTCAATAGTCTTAATGAAATTTCCTGACTGCATTTCCAGTTTGGCCCCTGATTTATGGGATTTTGGTCTATCCAACTTTCAATTTCCGAAAAAACAAATGCCGAATGGTCTTCATCAAAATGATAATCATATCGCATTATTGTAAGCAAATAGGTAAATCTGCTTTTTTCCCATACATATTTTATATCACCAATTGCTGCATTAAAATCCTGAATTTTTGTCCAATGATCTTGTATATTGTATTCATATCCCGAATCAGGATTTTTCAACCAATTGTAATCCAATCCTAAATGAATCCATTCATTACTAAAGAATAAAATAGAGCCATTTAAAATATTGAAAGCATTTTCTTTTAATTTTTCATCTCTTATTTTTTTATCTTGAATCGTTTTTCTACATTCAAATATAAATAAGGGCGATTGTTGTCGCCATGTGTCTAGCGATATAAATGATTTCGTTTCAGGGCACACGGGATGTTTTTTTTGCAAAAAACCCGTTCTTTTTTCCAATTCATGCCATATCCGATATCTAGTGTATCGGAACCCCATATTTTTATAAAGCTGTAATGCCAATTGAATGTTCATTAGTTCAAATGGTTACATATTTAATAAAATTTCTACAATTCTTTCTGCTGTTTTACCATCCCATTTTTCTGGAATCGATCCTTTTTTCCATTTTCCAGCATTTAATATTTGTAAGAATGGTCCAATTTTTTTCGGATCTGTTCCCACAAGTTCATTACTACCAACGGTAACTGTTTCTGGACGCTCTGTATTGTCTCGCAATGTCAAACAAGGAATGCCCATCACCGTAGTTTCTTCTGTTATTCCACCAGAATCGGTTATTACAGCCTTAGCATTTTTTACCAAATAATTAAACTCCAAATACCCTAACGGTTCTACATAATGCAAGTTATCATATTGAATACCAATGCCTTCCAAAATTTTTGCCGTTCTTGGATGTACTGGAAAAATAATGGGCAACCCTTCTGAATGTAAAACAATTTCTTGAATCAATTGTTTTAACTTTCCTTCCTCATCCACATTGGCTGGGCGGTGCAAAGTCATCACCAAATACTGCTTGTTTTTCAATTCAAGTGCATCAAAAAAATCAGGTTTTCTTAAATTAGGCATTTGAATCATCAAAGTATCAATCATTGTATTACCTACAAAATAAATATTATTTTCAGCAATACCTGAATTTTTTAAATTATCATTGGCTACTTCCGATGTCGTAAAAAAATAATTTGTTATAGCATCAGTAACCATACGATTTATTTCCTCGGGCATACTCCAATCTCCAGATCGAATACCCGCTTCTACGTGAGCAACTTTAATTTTCATTTTTTGTGCCACAATCGCACATGCCATCGTAGAGGTTACATCTCCTACAACCAAACACAAATCTGAAGGCGAAAACATCAGTAATTTCTCATAACCTATCATTATGGCAGCCGTTTGCTCTGCTTGTGTGCCTCCTCCTGCTCCTAAATTCACATCAGGGTTTGGAATTTGCAATTGCTCAAAAAACGATTCACTCATATTCTTGTCAAAATGCTGTCCTGTATGAATCAACCTAAAGGAAATATCTTTTCCTTCAGATTTTGCTTTTTGAATGGCATGTGTGATAGGTGCAATTTTCATAAAATTAGGTCTTGCACCCGCAATTAAGTCTATTTTCATATAATTCGATTATTTTATTTATAAATTTGGAGCTATTTCCAGCTTTTCGTTTCAATCTTTTAATTTTTTTAAATAAAAAAATTAAAAGGATTTCCACTTCAATCTGGGCTAGGGCAATTTGCTACTTTTGGGCAATGGCAGTAAATTCAATCTCTACCAAATATTCTGGTGCTACAAGTTTGCTTATTTCATAAAATCCAGTTGTAGGTTTTACATCCTTAAAAAAGCTTGCATGGGCACGGGCAACTTCTTCAAAAGTATTAATATTTGTAGTAAATATTCGGGTCCTAATGACATCTTGCATACTCACCTCCAAATCTTGTAATACTACGGCTACTCTTTCTAATATATTCAATGTCTGACTATAAGCATCTGTTGCGGTTACTTTTTCTCCATCTACAATTGCAACTGTTCCAGATACTTCTATAATATTTCCAATCCGTACTGCTCTGCAGTATCCCATTTTATCTTCCCAAGGCGAACCTGTAAGTATATTTTTTCTCATTTCTAATTAATTGTTTGCTAAATAATTCAATACATTTTTCTCAATTCTTGATTGTATGTCAGTAATATCTGCCTTAACAAAACTTTCTCCTAATATATTTTCAAATAATTCTATATATCTATCAGATACAGATTCTATATATTTATCAGTCATTTCAGGAATTTGCTGTCCTTCTTTTCCTTGAAAACCATTTTCAATCAACCATCTTCTTACAAATTCTTTTGACAATTGCTTTTGTTCCTCGCCTCTTGCTTGTCTTTCTTCATAGCCTTCTGAATAAAAATACCTGCTCGAATCGGGTGTGTGTATTTCATCAATCAACACAATTTTTCCCTCTTTTGTTTTTCCAAATTCATATTTGGTATCTACCAAAATCAACCCTCTCGATGCCGCAATCGCAGTACCTCTTTCAAATAATGCTCGGGTATATTGCTCTAAAATGATATAATCTTCTTCAGAAACTAATTGTTGTTCTAAAATAGATTCTCTTGATATATCTTCATCATGCGACCCGTTATCTGCTTTTGTTGTTGGTGTTATTATTGGACTAGGAAAACGATCATTTTCTCGCATGCCCTCTGGCATTTCTACACCACATAATATTCTTTTTCCTTCAGAATAGGTTCGTGCTGCATGACCTGATAAATAACCTCTAATTACCATTTCTACTTTAAATGGTTCACACAAATGTCCGATTGCTACATTAGGATCTGGTGTGGCAAGTAACCAATTTGGAACTATATCCGCTGTCATTTCCATAAATTTTGTAGCTATTTGATTCAATATTTGTCCTTTATATGGAATTCCTTTTGGCAAAACTACATCAAAGGCAGACAATCTGTCCGTAGCAATCATCACCAATAAATCATCATTTATTTGATAAACTTCTCGCACTTTGCCTCTGTAAATTGATTTTTGGTTCGGAAAATGGAATTGAGTAGTAGTAATTGTATTCATTTGTCAATGTGTTGTATTTTTTGCAAAAATAATAAATTTAATAACTAATTTCGTTTTTTCAAAAAGTATTTATTGCTATCTTTTTTTGATGTAAATTACAAATAACATTATTTAGTATAATATAAAAGCATAAAAAAATTAATTATTAATATGATTAATAGATTTTAATTTTGATTTTTAAAATATAAAATCTTATGTTTATTTAATATTAACTTACTTTTGAATCTTATTAATTTTGGAAGTTTATTCCAATTAAAATCTGATTCCGTTTTGTATGTTTCACCTTCATTTCCGGCAGGATAGTAAGCTGTAGTCTTTGATTTTATTAATTTAGTTTGGTTTTTCGTATCAAATGTATATATTATTTGTTTAAAAGGCTTGGCATCTAATCCATCACTTTCACACATATAGGATAAATAAAATTCTGGCATTCCATCTTGATTTTCGTCACTTATACTACAATTTGAATAATCAAATTCAGGCCAAAAAACTTCATTGCCAAAATCTTGAAATGTTATTTTTTTTAATAAAACATTGTTTTTATTTTCTATTATAAAGGCATACAAATTGTGCTCAGAAATTGTAAAAGGTTCATTATAATATTTTTCAACTACTCCGTAATTACCATTTTTTTGAATACCATATACATCACTAAAATTACCCCCATAATTTGATAATTTACGAATGTTTTTTTTAAAAATAAAATCAAATACTTTATTATTCATTTCACAATGAATTATCATGGTAGTTTTTCCATATAATAATTTATCATATTCAAATTCTAAATAAGAATTTTCCTTCTTAAATTTTAGTGAATCTTTTGGATAATAATATTTTATTGAATTGGGTTGGATTTGAGAAAAACACCAAATAAACTTAGTGAAAAATAGTAAAATTACAAATAAAAATCTCATTATAAAACCATTTAATAAAAAAACCTCCCGTTTTCATAATGGGAGGTTTTAATTTTTTATTATTATTAAACATGCAAAGCCCTATTTTCTGTTGCTGCTAATGCGGCCTCTTTTATTGCTTCTGCAAATGTGGGATGGGCATGACTCATTCTCGAAATATCTTCGGCAGAAGCTCTATATTCCATGGCAGTTACTGCTTCAGCAATCAAATCTGCTGCTCTTGCTCCAATGATATGGATCCCCAAAACTTCGTCTGTTTTGGCATCTGCTAATATTTTTACAAAACCATCCAAATCGGCACTTGCTCTTGCTCTTCCTAATGCTTTAAATGGAAAACTTCCAGACTTAAATGCAATGCCAGCTTCCTTCAATTGCTCTTCTGTTTTTCCTACAGCCGCAACTTCTGGCCAAGTATATACAACTCCTGGAATTAAATTATAATCGATATGGGGTTTTTGTCCCGCCAAAATTTCGGCTACTAAAACACCTTCTTCTTCTGCTTTATGGGCCAACATGGCTCCTCTAACTACATCGCCAATAGCGTAAATGTTTGGAATATTTGTTTGTAAATGATCATTTACCTCAATTTGACCTCTGTCTGAAATTTTTACACCTGCATTTGCAGCATTTAATCCATCAGTATAAGGTCTTCTACCAACAGAAACTAAGGAATAATCACCCTCTAATGTAATCATGTCTCCTTTAGCATTTTCTGCCTGTACCACTACACCCTCTCCACTTCTTTCAACAGATTTGACTTTATGAGAGGTATAAAATTTCATACCTTGTTTTTTCAAAACTTTGGTCAATTCTTTTGAAAGGGCTGCATCCATCCCAGGAATAATTCTATCAAGATACTCAACTACAGATACTTGTGCACCTAATCTTAAATAAACTTGTCCAAGTTCAATACCAATAACCCCACCTCCAATTACAACCAAGTGTTTAGGTACTTCTTTTAATTTTAATGCCTCTGTTGATGTAATGATTCTTTCTTTATCAATTTTGATAAATGGTAAATTAGATGGTTTTGAACCAGTTGCTATAATTACATTTTTGGTCGAAAGGGTTTCTGTTGTACCATCTGCTTTAGCAATGGCAATCGTATTGGCATCTATAAACGAACCAAGTCCTTCAAAAACTGTAATTTTATTTTTATCCATTAAAAATTTAACTCCTCCCGATGTTTGATCTACAACGGCTTGTTTTCTGGCAATCATTTTTTCTAAATTGAACGCAATGTCGCCACTAATTTCAATGCCATGATCGGCCAAATGGGCCAAATCGCTATAATGATGCGATGATGAAAGCAATGCTTTTGATGGAATACATCCTACGTTCAAACATGTACCCCCTAAGGTACTGTATTTTTCGATGATTGCTGTTTTAAATCCTAATTGTGCACAGCGTATTGCTGACACATATCCTCCAGGCCCTGAACCTATTACGACTACGTCAAATGAACTCATAGTTTTATTTTTTTTTATGCTTACAAAAGTACAAATTATTTTTTTTTAACAAATATTTTTTTTGTTATTTTTTAATTAAAAACAAATGATTTTGTAATTTTGTTAAATTTTATCTAATGTTTAGTCTTTTTTCTTGCATATAATTATAGAATCATACCCAATTTTAATCCCATGCGGCTTCAATAAATTTCATTTCTTCATTTTTACTATTTGTAAGAATTAAAAAATGACCTTCTATTTTATATTTTGTAAAAGTTTTTAATTTTTTACAAAAAGCGTTTTCTAATGCAATATCCATACACATTTTTTTGGTGCTTATCACATCAGAAAATTGTATGTTCTTATCGTTTTTAATTTTAAAACTAAAATGTAAATCGTTGCAACCCATTTGAGCCGAACCAGAATTGGAGTCATTTATTCGTATTTGTGCTTCATTTTGTACCAGTTGATCTTTGCTAAATTTTTCAAATTTGACTAGCATCCACACATTTTTGAGTTTTTCTAAATTATTTTTTTGAGTTTGACCAAAGAATGTCATTGGAAACAAAATAAGTAATAATGGTAACATGTATTTTTTCATTTGTTGTACGATATAATGATTATAATAATTAATTTAAAAATCCAAATCAAATGTTTTTTTCAGTAATTCGATACTGGGATTGATTTCTTTCAATCGATTGTATTTATCAATTGGCGTAAATGCAAATTTTGTTTCAACATTTTCATTAACATTTACTTGAATTGTAATTTCATGATTATGCAAATGACCTCTTAAATATCCTAATAACCCATTTTTTTCAGTTTCAAAATCAATTTTTGATCCTTCATTAGCAAGCTCCAATGTAATAGTTGTGCCATCTAAAATAGGATTATTCATAATCAATAATGATTCCATGATTTTATACCCTTTTTGTCCTAATCTTTCAGCATATTTGTTCCAATACAATCGCATTTCTGTTTCTGTAAAAGGCTCTTTTGGCAAATGTGTAGGATCATGTTGCACTGTTGCAGCTTGTTGCATTAACTCTTTTTTAGCTTTGATGCTCGACAAAGAAAATGCAGAAACCTTTGGTTCATTTGGCTTAAAATCAGGTTCTTTTGGCTTTACAGTTTGTTGATTTGTCTCAAAATTTTGGCTTGGTGTTTTTGGTACGGTTTTGTCTTCAACAATAGTATAAGCTACTTTTTTAAAGTAGGTTGCTGGAATTATGAAGGATTCAACTTTTTTTTTTCTCCATCAAAATCGATAGAGGCCAATTGCATTAAGCATAATTCTGCCAATAACCTTTGATTTTGTGAGGATTTATATTTCAAATCACAATCATTTGCCAAATCTATAGCTTTTAATAAAAATGCTTGATGGGTTTTTTGTGCCTGTGTGCCATACATTTTTTGGGCTTGTTCGCCTGCTTCTAATAATATTAATGTAGCTGGAGTTTGAGCCACTAATAAATCTCTAAAATGTGAGGCCAAACCAGCTATAAAATGATGTCCATCAAACCCTTTTGACAATATGTCGTTGTATGCAACTAATATTTCGGGTATTTTTCTGTCTAATATTAAATCGGTTATGCCAATATAAGTTTCGTAATCTAAAACATTTAAGTTTTCTGTAACCGCCTGTCTTGTTAGGTTTTTTCCACAAAATGAAACAACTCTGTCAAAAATAGACAAGGCATCTCTCATAGCACCGTCTGCTTTTTGTGCAATAATGTGTAAAGCATCATCTTCAAAAGTAATCCCTTGATTTTCTGCTACTTCTGCTAAATGTTCTTTTGCATCTTTTACCGTAATTCGTTTAAAATCAAATATTTGACAACGAGATAATATTGTAGGTAAAATTTTATGTTTTTCAGTTGTTGCTAGTATAAATATTGCATGACTTGGCGGTTCTTCTAATGTTTTTAAAAAAGCATTAAATGCTGCTGACGAAAGCATGTGTACCTCGTCTATAATATAAACCTTATATTTTCCTGTTTGAGGTGGTATGCGAACTTGCTCTATCAAATTTCTTATGTCATCAACAGAGTTGTTGGAGGCCGCATCTAATTCAAAAACATTAAATGCAAAATCCTCCATTGGGTCGTCATAGCCTGGTTGGTTTATTTTTCTGGCTAAAATCCTTGCACACGTGGTTTTACCTACACCCCTTGGACCCGTAAATAATAGTGCCGATGCTAAATGATTTGTTTCTATTGCATTGAGCAATGTATTTGTAATCGCTTTTTGACCAACAACATCTTTAAATGTTTGTGGACGGTATTTTCTAGCTGATACAACAAATTGCTCCATTTGATTTTATATTTTTGATTTGACAAATGTAATTGTAAATTTTTATATTTCAAAAAAAAATTATTCTTTTTAAAAAAGCTAAATGCAACTAATAAATGCAACTTTTTAGGTTTTTCAATTAAAATTAAATCCCTATTTTTCAAAAAATTAGTATATGTTGTAACAATTTATTATCTTTACGACTTACAAATAAAATTAATAGTTAATTTAATATATTTAGAATATGAAATTTTTAGGCAATGTATTATCCACGGTTGTTGGTATTTTTGTTTTTTTGATGGTAAGTTTTTTTGGAATCATCATTTTAGGTTTGATTTTTGGCGGTGGCGATGATGCCGCATCTGTTAAAAAAGATAGCGTTTTAGAATTAAATTTATCCGAAATTACCGAAGATTATGCTGGAAAAACCAATTATAAAGATATTAATTATTTTGAAGCCAAGCACGATGGTTTAATTGATATTTTAAATGCCATCGACTATGCAAAAACAGACGAAAATATTAAAGGTATTTCTATTTTGAATAACTATTCGATGTTAGGAATTGCTCAAACAAAAGCTTTGAGAGATGCTTTGGAAGATTTTAAAAAATCAGGAAAATTTGTTTTGGCTTATTCTGACGGGTTTTCTCAAAAAGAATATTATTTAAATTCGGTGGCCAACACCATCTATTTGAATCCCGTTGGCGATTTAGATTTTAAAGGTCTTTCTGCTCAATATTTATTTTTTAAAGATTTTCAAGATAAAACGGGCCTCAAAATGGAGGTGATCAGACACGGTAAATTCAAATCGGCTGTTGAACCGTTTTTAGAAAATAAAATGAGCGACGCTAATAAAGAACAAACTTCGGCTTTATTAACTTCTTTATGGAATTCAATTGTAAATGATATAGCAATTAGTAGAAAAATTCCTGTTCAAACTTTGAATGAAATAGCAAACGGACTTTTAGCTAGAACACCACAAATGGCAAAAAATGTTCACTTGATTGATAAAATCGCTTATGAAGATGAATACCATAACGACATTAAAACATTATTAAAAATTGATAAAAAAGAGGACTATAATGTTATAAGCATCAGTGATTATTCTAATAATGTTGCTACTACCGCTTCAGGAGTTTTAAAAACAGATAAAATTGCCGTGATTTATGCACAAGGCGAAATCAATGGTGGTGAAGGAGATGTAAACATTATTGGCGAAGGGGCTATGAGACGTTCCTTGCAAGATGCTCGTAAAGATGAAAATATCAAAGCTATAGTGTTGAGAGTCAATTCGCCAGGAGGAAGTGCTTTAACTTCTGAATTGATTTGGAGAGAAATTGAAATTACAAAAAAAGTTAAACCCGTAGTGGTTTCAATGGGAAATTATGCTGCCTCAGGTGGTTATTATATTTCTTGTAATGCTAATAGAATTTTTGCCGAAGCCAATACCATTACGGGTTCTATTGGTGTTTTTGGAATGTTGCCTAATTTTAATGAAGCTGCAAATAGATATGGAATTCATGCTGATCAAGTTAAAACTCACGAAAATGCTTCTAGTTATAGTCCATTTGTTCCATTAGATGATAAATATAGAGCATTTACATTAGAAGGAGTCGAAAATATTTATAATGTTTTTTTACAAAGGGTTTCAAAAGGACGTAAATTAACCATAGCTCAAGTAGATGCAATTGGTCAAGGTAGGGTTTGGAGCGGTGCCGATGCTAAAAAAATTGGTCTTGTAGATGACATTGGTGGACTTGATGCGGCCATTCAATATGCTGCTAAAATTACAAATACAAAAGATTATGGAACCGTAAATTTTCCTGAATACGAAAAAGATTTTAAAGATATGTTTAAAAATTTACCTTTTGCTTCTACAAAAACGGAATTGATAAAAGAAGAAATTGGTAATGAAAATTATCAAATATTACAAAAAATCAAACAACTTAAAGCACGACAAGGAGTTCAAGCCATATTGCCTTACGAATTAGAAATTAAATAGTTGACTTGTTATTACATTTGTTTTTTTGAAAATGGCATTCAATTAATGGCATTTTCGCAAATAAAAAGGCTGTCCAAAATAAATGGACAGCCTTTTTTATCTTAATTTTTTAATATTATTTCTGATTTTCAATCCATTTTCTGGCATTCACAAAGGCTTCTAACCAAGGTGAAACTTCATCCTTTTGATTTCTGTCAGGGTAATTTGCCCAATTCCATGGGAATGTTGAACGCTCAATATGTGGCATCATTACTAAATGTCTTCCTGTAGTGTCGCATAACATGGCAGTGTTGTAATCCGAACCATTTGGATTGGCAGGATAGCCTTCGTAGCCGTATTTTGCGACAATATTATATTGATTTTCAGGCATTGGCAAATTGAATTTCCCTTCACCATGTGAAATCCAAACCCCTAAAGTGGCACCCTCTAATGAAGAAAGCATCACCGAGTTGTTTTTCTGAATTTTAACCGAAGTAAAGCCACTTTCGTGTTTGTTAGAATCGTTGTGTTTCATTTTTCCATGCACTTCATGCTCTGGATTGATGAGTTCCAATTCCATCATCAATTGGCAGCCGTTACAAATTCCAACAGAAAGGGTATCTTCTCTTTTAAAGAAATTTTTCAAAGCCGTGTTTGCTTTTTCATTGTATAAAAAGGCACCTGCCCAACCTTTTGCACTTCCTAAAACATCAGAATTTGAAAATCCACCCACAGCACCAATAAATTGAATGTCTTCTAAAGTTTCTCTTCCCGAAATTAAATCGGTCATGTGAACGTCTTTTACATCAAAACCAGCTAAGAACATTGCATTTGCCATTTCCCGTTCAGAATTACTTCCTTTTTCACGAATAATGGCTGCTTTTGGTCTTGCACCAGAAGGAATTACAGGTAATTTACCATCAAATTGCGATGGAAATGTAAATTGTAATGCTTGTTTATCAAAATTCTCAAAGCGTTCTTTTGCTTTGCCATTTTTAGTTTGTTTTTGGTCTAATAAATAAGAGGTTTCAAACCAAGTTTTTCGATAGGATACAACATCTAAACTCCAAGTTCCAAATTCTAATTTTCCAGAATTTGTAACTTCACCAAGATTGAAAAATGCTATTTGATTTTCATTCAAATAAGATTCAAATTCTTCATTATTAACAGGTTGAACGACAACGCCGATGTTTTCTGAAAATAATATTTTGACTAAATCTTTTTCTTCAAAACAATCAAAACTTAATTTCATTCCCGTTTCCTCAAAGTTTGAGGTTCCCCCTTCGGGGGTTAGGGGGCTGAAACATAATTCTAATAAAGTGGTAATCAAACCACCACTTCCAATATCGTGTCCGGCTTTAATTTTTCTGGCTTTTATTAAATCTTGTAAGGTGTTGAATGCTTTTTTGAAAAACGTAGCATCTTTTATAGTTGACGTTTCATTTCCAACTTTATTTTGCGTTTGATAAAATGAAGAACCTCCTAATTTAAAAGTATCTTGTGATAAATTGATGTAGTAAATGTTTCCGCCATTTCTTTGTAAAACTGGTTCCACTACTTTAGTAATATTAGAACAATTTCCAGCTGCCGAAATAATAACCGTTCCTGGTGCAATTACTTCGTCATTCGGGTATTTTTGTTTCATGGATAAGGAATCTTTTCCTGTTGGAATATTGATTCCCAATTCGATAGCAAAATCCGAACATCCTTTTACTGCTTGATACAAACGGGCATCTTCACCTTCGTTTTTACACGCCCACATCCAGTTTGCAGATAGGGAAACCGAAGCTAAACCATCTTTTAATGGTGCCCAAACTAAATTTGATAACGATTCTGCAATGGCATTTCTACTTCCTGCTACAGGATCAATCAAAGCAGAAATAGGAGCGTGCCCAATAGAAGTAGCAATTCCTTCTTTTCCTTTATAATCCAAAGCCATTACTCCTACATTATTTAAAGGCAATTGCAAAGGACCTGCACATTGTTGTTTGGCTACTTTTCCACCCACACAACGATCTACTTTATTGGTTAACCAATCTTTACAAGCTACGGCTTCTAATTTTAATACTTGTTCAATATAAGTATATAAAGAAGTGTTGTTTATTTTATCTAAAACTAGACTACAGTCTATTTTACTGTAATTTCTATTAACCGTGTTATCAGTCATTATGGTTTTTGGCGAACTTCCAAAGAAATCTTCCAAGGCATAATCCATTGGTTTTTCGCCTGTCGATTTGGATTCAAATGTAAAGCGATGGTCGTTGGTTACATCCCCCACTTCATACATTGGCGAACGTTCTCTATCGGCAATGCGTTGTAAGGTTTCGATGTCTTTTTGCCCAATAACCAATCCCATTCGTTCTTGCGATTCGTTTCCAATGATTTCTTTTGCAGAAAGCGTAGGGTCGCCTACAGGTAATTTATCTAAATCGATTAAACCTCCTGTTTCTTCTACCAATTCCGACAAACAATTTAAGTGTCCACCGGCACCGTGGTCGTGAATAGAAACTATCGGGTTGTTATCGCTTTCTACCAATCCACGAATGGCATTGGCAGCACGTTTTTGCATTTCTGGATTGGAACGTTGGATCGCATTTAGTTCAATTCCAGAACCAAAAGCACCAGTATCTGCTGAAGAAACGGCTGCTCCGCCCATTCCAATTCTATAATTTTCTCCACCCAAAATGACAATTTTATCACCTGCTGTTGGTTTCTTTTTTATCGCTTGGTCTAATTTTCCATACCCAATGCCACCTGCTTGCATGATTACTTTATCGTAGCCTAATTTGCGAGCTGCTTCTTCGTGTTCAAAAGTTAAAATAGAACCTGTAATTAACGGTTGCCCAAATTTATTTCCAAAATCGGATGCACCGTTTGAGGCTTTAATTAAAATATCCATTGGTGTTTGGTACAACCAATCTCTTTCTTTCATGTCTTTTTCCCAAGGACGTTCTTCATTTAAACGGGAATAAGAGGTCATGTAAACTGCTGTTCCTGCTAAAGGTAACGAACCTTGTCCACCAGCTAAACGATCCCGAATTTCACCTCCCGAACCCGTAGCTGCACCGTTGAAAGGCTCAACAGTTGTTGGGAAATTATGTGTTTCTGCCTTTAAGGATAGTACCGAATCAAATTCTTTTTCTTCGTAAAAATCGGGTTTGTCGGCACTTTTTGGTGCAAATTGGGTTACTTTTGGCCCTTTTACAAAAGCTACATTGTCTTTATAAGCCGAAACGATATCATTTGGGTTTGTTTCCGATGTTTTTTTGATTAATTTGAATAAAGATGTCGGTTGTTCTTCACCATCAATAATAAAAGTTCCATTGAAAATTTTATGACGGCAGTGTTCTGAATTGGCTTGAGAAAAGGCAAAAATTTCAGAATCGGTTAGTTTTCTACCTAATTTAGTAGAAAGATTGTTTAAATAATCGACTTCTTCAGCGCTTAATGCTAAACCTTCTGTTTTGTTGTACGATGCAATATCGTCAATTTCTAAAATAGGTTCAGGTTGAATATTGATGGTATAAATTTCTTGATTTAATGCTACATATTTTTGAAACAACATTGGATCAAAATCTTGAAAATCTGAACTTACTTTTTCAAATTCTTCAATTCTGATAATTCCTGAAATACCCATATTTTGAGTAATCTCAACGGCATTAGTACTCCAAGGCGTAATCATTGCGGCACGAGGACCAACAAAAAAATCCGCAAGTACGGATTTTTCTATTTTATGTGCGTTGCCAAAAAGCCAGTTTAATTTGTTGCAATCTTCTGTCGATAAGTTTGTTTGCGTTTGAACCGCAAAAACTGTAGCTGTTTCGTTACCGAAAAATGTAATCATGGTGCTGAATTTAGTTGTGTTGGCAAAATTAGTATTTTACAATTCAAAACACAAAAACTTTATGATTTAAAATACATTTTATTTGTAAAGTTTACCAAATAACAAAGATTTGATTTTTTTTTTTGTAAT
>NZ_MUGT01000056.1:0-673 GCF_002217205.1 Flavobacterium branchiophilum NBRC 15030 = ATCC 35035
GATTGAATGATTGAAAGATGGAAAGACTGAAAAAATTGGAAAGATGGTGTGAGGGTATGATGAAAAATTTTGGTTTTACAAGAAATTCAAAAACTAAAATTGTACCTCAAATAAAAAATCCATTATATATTTTATTTATATTTGTAAAACACAATAATATGTCAAACTATTTAAAAATAAAATTATGGCACTCATAAATCCTTACATCAATTTTAATGGCAATGCCGAAGAAGCATTCCTTTTTTATCAATCCGTTTTTGGTGGTTCTTTTGCAAAAATCATGCGGTTCAAAGACATGGCCAGCCCAGAATTTCCTGTATCAGAAAAAGAGGCTAATAAAATCATGCACATTGCATTACCAATTGGCAATAACGTTTTAATGGCCAACGATGTACCTGAATTTATGGGTACCACCAACGAAAACGAACACAGAAGCAAAATTTCTATCAGTGCCGAGAGCAAAGAAGAGGCCGACAAATTATTTCATGGCCTTTCGGCAGGAGGCCAAATCGAAATGCCAATAGACAACAGCCCTTGGGGGTCCTACTTTGGTATGTTTAGAGACAAGTATGGCATAGAATGGATGGTGGACTACGACCCCAATTATAAAGGACAACTTTAAAAAAAAACAATTCGATTACACAATACCACCTTTTTACTTATACCAAATATA
>NZ_MUGT01000056.1:735-17628 GCF_002217205.1 Flavobacterium branchiophilum NBRC 15030 = ATCC 35035
TTTTAGCAAAAAAGAACCAATAGATTGGGCTATTTTATGTGTATATTTGGTATTATTATTTTCTTTCAAAATTAACGCCCCACCCTTGAGGATATAATAAAGTTTTGAAAGCCAAAATGTATTGATAAATAATACACCTCAACCTCCAAAAAAAAACCTTTGCCAAATTAATCCAATTCGACAAAGGTTTATTCCCATTTTTATTGCTCTAAAATCTTTCAATCAAAAATCATTTCAACTTTAAATTTCTAAATTTTGTGTAATTTTTCAATTTAAATTTTTTTTTAATTCTTCATTCTTTCAATTTCAAAATTCTTTCAACCCTATCTTTTAATTGCAAAATGCGATTGATAAACCTTGTTGGTGTTGTTTTCCTTATAAAAAACGGCAAACCAAAAATCGTCTGCGGGGGCCAAACGCCCATTAATATTGCCATCCCAACCAGAACCGCTTGGTTTAATTTCGATTAAAAATTTACCATATTTGTCATAAATATTAATATAAGCATCGGGTTGATCGTTTAGGTTGTTGATGTTCCAAGTATCGTTGATTCCATCACCATTAGGTGTAAAAAACCGTGGATAATCCGCAACAATAACTTCTATGGTGCTGTTGCTGCAACCATTTTTATCTTTGACGGTTACGTAATGCAATCCAAAAGATACATTATAAAAAGTAGGACTCGATTGAAAGGCTGCATTGTCCAATTGGTATTCATAATTATCGTTTGTGCCTGTGCCAGTAGCAGTTATAGTTATGGTTTGGTTTTCCGAAAAAGCATCGCTTGTGGTATAAGTTACCCATGCAGGTTGAGAAACAATGACTTGAACAGGAGTAAGTGCAGAAACGCAGCCCGTTTGCACATTGGTAGCTATCAAATTGTAAGTGCCTGGTTGGGTTACCGTTATAAAACTGTTTGTACTTATTGGTGCAGTACCCAAAAACCATTGAAAGGTGTGCAAACTAGGGTCTAAACCACTCAAAATGGTATAACCCGAGGTTACCGCTCCTGTTTGATTATCTATACAAATAGTGCCATTTTTTAATTCAGGTTCTGGTCGTTTTTTTACAAACAAGTCTATTTGTTGTATCAACGTACAATTAGGAGTAAGTGTGCTAGACAATTTAACAAAAACATGAGGCAAAGTCGTATTAGTTAAGCTATTTTGATTGGCCAAAAGATCTTCCATGTTGGCAAAATATTGCAAAGTAAATTGGGCAGGATTTTGGTTGCCCAAAATAATCGTGTTTAGGGTAGTTAAATCAAAATTAGCAATGCCGTCGTTGGGGCCATCATTATCGCAAATGGTGCTGTTTGCAGCAGGTATGGCATGGATAATTGGAGCAGGCACAATGGTAATGTCAAACGGATATACATCTGTACAAAATGGGGCATAAGGCGATTGAGCAATGATATATAATGTTTGCGACTGGGTAATGGTTGTGCCAGGTTCTATGGGTTGTCCTGTGGCATTTGGATTGTTATAAAATTGTCCTCTATCTACAGTTGGCAACACATAAGCACTACATTTGGTTACATTGGGCAGTTCAGACACGTTATATACTGTAATATTAAAAAATTCTTGTGCCGTACAATTGGGTACCGTACCCGTTTCGGCATATACATACAGCGTTTTAAAAGGTTCCGTTATTTCGTCCAATGCCTGATAGGGTTGTCCTGTACCATTTGGTCCAGAAAAATAATTACCCACTTCTAGTGGGGGGAGTATGTATTTATCACAAGTAAATACATCGGCAATTGGATTGATAACGGGAGTGTGGTTGATGGTTACAACAAAACTTTTTTCGTCTTCGCAATAAAAATCTTCACGAATGTTGTCTTTTTTATAAATATAAATGGTTTGGGTTGTTTCTATTACATCACCTTCAAATTTTTCAATACCTTGTCCGTTTTGACCATTCATTTGACTGTGTGTAAAATAACGGTTTCCTGGATTTAGGGCTTCTAAAACATATTGGTCGCATTGTGTTACATTCGGTTTTGTGTCGGCTACGGTATGGGTAATGGAAACATTAAAACTATTAGAGGCAGGGCATCCAAAACTGTTTACAGCATAAATATGAACCGTTTGCGATTGGTTTAAAACCGTATTAAAAGGTATCAAATTGCCACCTCCATTACTTTCAGTATAATAATTTCCAATGGTTAGTGGTGTAAGGGTATAAGTGTTGCAGGCCGAAACATCGCCCCTTGGGTCTAAAACGGGCAAAGGTTTTATAGTAATAGCAACAGGGATAGTATGCTGGCAACCAAGTCCGTTGTTGATATACACATATACCGTTCTGCTATTGGTAACAGGATAGTTAAATGGGAGTTGTACTCCTCCACCATTTGGCAGTGTATAATAATTACCTGCATTAAGTTCGGGCAAATTATAAACCCCACATTCGCTAACGGTTTGTGGCACTACAACAATAGGTAAAATGATGTCGACATGAAAAGAAACTTCGTCGGCACAACCACTTGCCGAGGTGGCCCTTACATATATATCTTGAGAATACGTTACTACATAACCTACGGGCAGTTCTACACCGCCGCCATTGGATTGTGTATAATATTTTCCAAAGGTTAATGCAGGCAATGTATAAGAAACACATCGGCTAACGTCTGGTATAGGGTCTAACCCAATTCCAACTTTAAATGAATCGCTGTCTGTACACGGAGGTGTGGTGTTTGTAGCAGCATAAACATAAATGGTTTGCGAATTATTAAGGGTTGTCAAAGCGGGAATCATGGTGCCACCGCCATTGGGTTGTGTATAATAATTGCCAACTGCTAATGGAGGTAGTTGATAGCTCGTACATTCAAAAACATTGGATACAGCTTGTAATACTGGTGCGTTATTAATGGTAATCGTAATGGCTCTTTCTTGTTGACAAATGGGTGGAACGGTAGATTGAAAATTGAGGTAAATGGTTTGCGAACTGGTAATAACCGTGCCGGCTGGTATCAAAGGCAATCCCGCATTTGGTCCAGTATAATATTTAACATTTGGAACTAAAGGAAGAGTATAACTATCACATGTTGTTGTAGATTGTGGTCCAACTTGATTGATGTCTATAATGGTAACCGTAAAACTAGTTTCTGAATTGCACGAACCATTATTATTATAAATGTAAATAGTCGTTGTGCCAATTGTATTGATCAAATCATTTTCAAACAAAGGAGTTCCTGTTCCATTTGAACCCGTAAAGTAATTGCCCGAAGTTAAATGTGGCAACGGATAGCCAGAACAAACTACTACACTTTGAAGTGTGGGTACACTAGGTTTTGGTTTGACAATTAAATGAAAACTGGTTGTGGCAAAACAAGTAGTATCTGAAAAATTTTGGATTCGAGCATAAATAGTGGTGCCTGTTGTTCCTAAAAATCCGCCCACAATTGGATTGATACCCAAATTGGCATTGGCTTGTGAGGTGTAGTAAGAAATGACATTGAGCGTAGCAGATTGTGTACCTAAAATGGTGGCATTTTGAACACTAAAGTCAAAAATGGCATCATTGGAACCCAATGTTCTTTCACATTTGACTAAATCGTTGGGTTGATTGGCAACTGGCGGGCTAGACACCAATAGGTTGAAAGATTTTACTGTAAAACAACCCGTGTTATTATTTTTAATTCTAATGAAAATGGTTTCGTTTGTAGCACTAGTCGAATATGGGCTAGAAAGTGGGTTGGCATTGGTATTGGCATCCAATAAAGTATTGTGATACGAAATACTAAAATTGGGGTTATTTGTAGGATTGACAACGGAGGTGTTGGCAGCTAAATTAAAACTATTGGTTCCGGTTCCTACATCGCATTTTCCAAGATTAATGGGATTTGGAGTAATGATTTCGGGCAGAAAGTCAACCACAATAGAATCAGAATTGACATCGCAAGGGCTAATAATTTGGCTATATGTAAGGGTGTAAGTTCCTGGACCAATAACCGATAGCGAAGGGCCTGTTTGACCACTTAAAACAACACCATTTTTTTTCCAAATAAAATTGTAAATTGCAGGATTTAATCCCGAGTTGATGGTGTGTGTACTTCCAAAACAAATGGCATTGTTGCCCGTAATATCTGGGCCTAAAACATTTTGTGCAAAATTAAAACTATTAGACGACAAAAAAATGGCCGAATCAGACATGGAGTCGGAACGGTCGGCAACAACAAGTTTGATATGATAAGGCGTATTGGGAACTAACACGGCCGAAGCATTCATCAAAACCGTTTGCCCATTAAAATTGGTTGCCGAACTGGCAGCTGCTGCTCCACCATTGTAACTGCCAAAATATTGGGCATTTGCCGAGGCACAATTAGAATTAAAGGCATTATTTCTAATGGTTACTACCGAAATGGGTAAATTTGTATTGGGTACAACCGCTAAATTAGTCGTTACACCTGTGAGTGTATTGGTAAGTAAAAATGCAAACGAATCTGAAAACTGACATTGGAAATTGCCATACTCTTCTGAAGCAAAAACAAAATCAAAAGTAAAATTGGATGCAATGGGCGTAAAATCAAACTCGAGCATCGAGGCATTGGCAGATTGCATGGTAATACCCGATTGAGCCAATGTGTTTTCCAAATCGGTGTCGCCAATCCAGCTGGCATTGCCATCATTGAGGCTCATATTATTTGGCCCAACAGCGTTTAAGGCATTTCCAGTACTCAAAATTACACCGCTTTGAATGGGAAAGTTAGGGTTGGTATTTTGAAAGTAGCCTATACCATTTACAGAGCCAAAATTTGTACCTGTTTTAGAACTAATGTTTGTGGCCGAAACACAATTTGAATTAATCAAAACATTGTTTACGAGCTGGGGTATGGTATGGGTTGTTGTACTTACAGAGATGCTTTGTGAATGGAGTTCAAATGTAAATAAAAACGCTATTAGAGTGTAAAAAATACCTTTCATAATTAGTTTTATTGTTTATATCAAAATTACGATACTATACTATATATTACTAGCAAAAATGCTAAAATTTTCAACTAGGTATTGAAAAAAAAATATTTTAAATATTATAGTGAATATATAATATGCGATAAAATTATAGCTTACAAAAAAAGCAACTATAAAAGTAATTATGTTTATAAAAACTTTTATAGTTGCTATAGGTAATTGGTTACCTCCATTATCTTTTCATTGAAAAATGAGATTTGAATTCTTTGGCTTCTCCTTTTTCTGTATAATGTGCTACAAACCAGTAGTCATCAGATGGTAGTAAAGCCCCATTAAAGTTACCATCCCAGCCCTCTCCGTTGGTTTTTATTTGGATGATAAATTTTCCTGTTCTGTCAAAAATATCTACTGTTGCGTTAGGTTGGTCTTTCAATCCGACTACATTCCAAGTATCGTTGATACCATCTGCATTTGGAGTAAAATATTTTGGATGATTGGCCAATATTACAACTTTTGTAGTAATACCGCATCCATTTTTGTCTCTAACACTAATGATGTGGTCGCCAAATGTTGGGTTATGAAATACAGGCTCATCTTGAAACTCGCTGTTGTCCAATTGGTATTCATAATCGCCACTTCCAGTTGCAATCACGGTGATGTCTTGGCTGTCATCAAATGCTTCTCCCATGGTATATGCCACAAGTGCTTTTTGAGATTTTTCTACAATTGCTTGAGTAGGTTTTGAAATACATCCTGTTTGCAAATCGGTGGCAACAACACTATAAACACCTGGTTCAGAAACAGTTATAAAGCTTTGATTTCCAACGGATACTCCGTTTAAAGTCCAATTAAAGCTGTATTGCGTAGGGCTCAAAGTACTCATAATAGTATAAGGATTTTTGATAGCACCTGTCAATTCATCTACACAAATTACTCCATTCGTTGGGTTTGGTTCTGGTAGTTTTTTTACATTCAATTTAAGTTGTTTATATTCATAGCAATCTGGGGGCAAGATTGTTGATTAGTTTTACGAAAACAGAATGGAGTAAAGTTGTAGAAAGTGGATTTGTGTTATGAAGCAAGTCGTCCATATTGCCATAATAAGTCAATTCAAATTCAGATCCCGTTTGATTTCCTAATATTATTGAATTTAAACTTGTTAAGTCAAAACTGGCTTGTCCATCATTTGCACCGTCGTTGTCGCAAATAGTTCTGTTGGCCTCTGGTACATTATGAATCTCTGGCATTGGCAATTTGATTACATCAAAAGAGCTTTCATCTGAACAATTTGGATTTAATGGTGAGTGTCCAAAGATGTAGATTTTTTGAGTACTTGTAATCATGGTACCTGGATTTAATAATGTTCCTGTTCCATTGGTTCCTGTATAAAATTTTCCTTTTTCGATGCTTGGCAATACATATCCTGTGCACACATATTTGTTTGGCAATTCACTAACATTGTAAATGTCTATATGAAAGCTTTTCTCATCAAAACAATTTGGAACTGTGTTAGTTTGTGCAAACACATACAAATCTTGATTGGTTGTAATAATGTCGCCAGCATGTAGCATAGTACCTGTTCCGTTTGGTTGTGTAAAATAGTTTCCTACTGTTAAGTTAGGTAATGTGTACGAGTTACAAGCATTAACATTTGGAATGGTGTTGATGTATGGTGTATGGTTTATTGTTACTACAAATGAATGCTCGTCATAACACATAAAATCTTGACGGATAATGTTTTGTTTATATACCCAAACCGTTTGTGTGCTTGTAATGGCACTTCCTGCCATTAACTCTATTCCTGTTCCATTTGGTCCGCCTGCTTTAGTATAATATTTATTGTTTGCAGTCAAAGCTGGCAAGGTATAAGTATCACATTGTGTTACATTTGCAGGAGCATCTGCATTGGTAATATAAATGTTTACCGTAAATTGATTGTCAGATATACATCCAAAAGAGCTTACTGCGTGCATATAAATCGTTTGAGTAGATGTCAAAACTGTGCCTGCTGCTATAATGCTGCCTCCTCCATTTGGAGCTGTATAATAGTTTCCAACTGTCAATGGCGTTAATTTATAAGTACCACACACATCCATATCAGAACGGGCATCTAACACAGGATTTGGATGAATGGTTACAACAAAAGATCTTTGGTTATGGCATCCGTCATTGTTGTTTACATATACATAAATGGTTTTTGTACTCGTAATTACATCACCCGCATGAAGCGCTACTCCAGATCCATTGGTTCCTGTATAATATTGCCCAACACTTAATTCTGGCAAAGTGTAGCTGGCACACGCTTCAACATTTGGAGTTGCTAATAATATAGGCAAGGCAATATCTACTGTAAACGCTTCATTGTCATAGCATCCTGTATTTGAAATAGCATATACATACAAGGTTTGTGTACTAAAAATGGCATCTCCAGCATGTAATTGTTCGCCTGTTCCATCAATTCCTGTATAATAATTCCCAATTGGCAAAGCTGGCAAGGTATATTGTACACAAGTGTTTACATCTTGCATTTGATCTAAACCAATATACACTTTAAAATGTTTTTCAGATGTACAATTTGGCGTTGTATTACTTTCAGCATAAATATAAATGTCTTGTGTATAATTAATTACTGTAAATGGAGGGATCATACCGCCTGTTTTATTTGGCCCAGCATAGTATGTTCCAACGGCAAGTTCTGGCAACATATAAGCATCACAAGAAAATACGTTTGATGGGTTTGTAATTACTGGCGATGGTACAATTGTCAATTGAATTTCTCTTTCTCTGTGGCAAAATGTTCCTGTTGTTGATTGGTAGTACAAATAGATCGTTTGTGATGTGTTTATTACATTTCCTGCAAACAATTGTGTACCGCCTCCATTTGGTAAGGTATAATATTTGGCATATTGAGATGATGGCAACACAAAATTATCGCAGTATGTACCTGAGTTTGGACCAACGTGGTTCAAATCAACAATGGTTATTGTAAAGTGCGATTGTGTGGCACAATATCCGTTATTTGCATAAATGTAAACCAATTGACTTTCTGTCAAAATATCGCCTGCATGCAACATATCGCCTGTACCATTTGGGCCTGTATAATAAGTTCCATAGCTTAATGCTGGCAACACATAAGGATCACATTGTAAGATACTTTGCAAAGTTTGTGCTACTGGAACAGTATGTACAATAATTTGAAAATGTGTAATAGAATAACATGCTCCATCGGTATTATTTTGCATTCTTGCATAGATGGTAGTGCCATTTGATGCTAAATAATTTGTGGTGTACATCGGAGCTGTTCCTGCATTTGCAGCTTCTAAACTTGTATAATAAGTTACTGTATATTCTGCTGCTGGCAAACCATTCAAAATACTTGGTGTTTGCGAATGAATGTTAAAATAAGCATCATGCGAGTTCAACTCTCTTTCACATTTTTCTAAATTGTTTGGTTGGTGAGCTGTTGGCGGTGTAGTTACTTTCAATTGAAAAGATTTGATGGCTACACATCCTGTAATACTACTTTTTACTGCTACATAAATGGTTTGATTGCCTGCACTTGCATATACAGTACTCAAAGCATTAATTCCATTTTGTGCATCGGCCAAATTGCTGTAATAGCTTGCACTTAATGTATTGTTGTTTAATGGAATGATGTAACTTGTATTGATGTTAAAATCAAAATCATAGCTTGCAGCTCCTGTATTGCATTTGTTTAAATCTTTTGGATTTGGAAAAGTAATTTGTGGTGTATATTCAACTTCAATGCTATCAGTTACGGCATCACAAGGCATTACAATTTTGTTATAAGTCAAGCTGTAAGTTCCTGGTGTAGTTACTGTCAAGCTTGGGCTTGTGGCTCCAGGAATTACAACACCATTTTTTTTCCAAACAAAGCTATAAATTTGAGGATCCAATCCAGAGTTGATCACTTGATTGGTACCATAACAAACGGCATTTTGCGTTGCATTTGTCAAATTGGCTCCCAAAACATTTTGTCCAATATTAAAACTATTTGATGACAAAAATATAGCAGAATCTGATAACGAATCCCCTCTATCTGCAATTACAAGTTTGATGTGATAAGGCGTATTTGGTATCAAAGTGGCTCCTGCTGTCATCAATACGGTTTGTCCATTAAAGTTGATTGCCGAACCTGCTGCTGCTGCACCTCCGTTGTATTTACCAAAATAATTGGCATTAGCAGAATCGCAAGTAGAGTTATAAGCTGCATTTCTGATGGTTACAACAGATATTGGCAAATTGGTACCTGGTATTACTGCCAAGTTAGTGGTTTCGCCAGTAAGTGTATTTGTCAATAAAAATGCAAAGGCGTCTGAAAATTGACATTGAAAGTTGCCATATTCTTCTGAAGCAAATACAAAGTCGAAGCTAAAATTGGCACTAATTGGCGTAAAATCAAATTCCAAAACACTTGCATTTACAGAGTGCATTGTTATGTTAGATTGTGCCAAAGTGTTCTCCAAGGCAGCATCGCCTGTCCAAGAAGCATTGCCATCGTTTAACGAACTGCTGTTTGGCCCTCCTGCATTCAAAACGTTTCCAGTGCTCAAAATAACACCGCTTTGTATAGGAAAGTTTGGATTTGTATTTTGGAAATATCCAATACCATTGGTTGAACCAAATTGGGTTCCTGTACTCCAGCTGATATTTGATCCTGAAACACAATTTGAATTAATCAATACGTTATTAACTAATTCTGGTACTGTATGTGTGTTGGTATTAACAGTAATACTTTGAGAGAAAGTGGTCATTGTTAATAATAGTGCTAGTAATGTTGTTAAAGTTTTCATGACTATTATGTTTAATTTTGTTGAGTCAAAGATACTAACATTTTTCATAAATAATCGATGAAATGTATATTTTTATCGATGAAATACAATTGAAAATTATATATTTTATCGCTAAATGATTTTTTGAACACAATTCATTTTTTAACTTATTGTTTTAATTGGTATTTTATCGATAAAATAAAGCTTTTTATCGATATTATAAACGATTTTTTTAAATGTAAGAATAAATTTTAATTTTAATTTATGATTTATTTTTAATCTTTTTTTATAATAAAATTTTATCTTTGACCTCTCAAAAACATTTAAAATGAATATTCAAGCCATACTTTTACCAAAAATCCAACTTGCTATCCAACAAATTTTCGACCAAAACGTCGAGAAAATCGAATTTCAAGCCACACGCAAAGATTTTGAAGGAGATATAACCATCGTAATTTTTCCATTATTAAAAATAATAAAAGGAAATCCAATCGAAATTGGAAACAAAATAGGACAGTATGTAACAGAAAACACACCCGAAATTGCACAATATAATGTGGTATCGGGCTTTTTGAATCTTGTAATTGACAACAGTTTTTATTTGAATGCTTTTAATGAAATCAAAAACAACCCAAAATTTGGTTTTGTAACACCCGATTCGTCCGAAAAAGCCATCATGGTCGAATATTCTTCGCCAAATACCAACAAACCCTTACACCTCGGACATGTTCGAAACAACCTTTTGGGCTATTCCGTTGCCGAAATTTTAAAGGCATCGGGCAAAAAAGTGTATAAAACCCAAATCATCAACGACCGAGGCATTCATATTTGCAAATCAATGCTGGCTTGGCAAAAGTTTGGAAACGGCGAAACACCACAATCATCTGGTTTAAAAGGCGATAAATTAGTAGGAAAATATTATGTAGCGTTTGATCAAGCTTATAAATCTGAAATTGACGAGTTGGTTCAAAAAGGGCTTTCATTAGAAGATGCCAAAAAAGCAGCCCCCATTATTATAGAAGCCCAACAAATGCTACTAGACTGGGAAGCTGGTAAACCAGAAGTTATCGAGCTTTGGAAAACCATGAACCAATGGGTGTATGACGGTTTTGCTGAAACATATCAAAACTTAGGGGTCGATTTTGACTCCTATTATTATGAATCGAACACCTACCTTTTAGGCAACGAAGTTATTGATAATGAATTGGCTAAAGGCAAAGATAAAAGCCTTTTTTATGAAAAAGAAGATGGCTCGGTATGGGTAAACTTAACCGAAGATGGATTGGACGAAAAAATTGTTCGTCGCTCCGATGGTACTGCCGTATATATGACACAAGACATTGGCACAGCCATTCAACGTGTAAAAGATTGTCCTGATGTGGGCGGTATGGTCTATACCGTAGGCAACGAGCAAGATTATCATTTTAAAGTATTGTTTTTAATTCTTCAAAAATTAGGCTTTGATTGGTCTAAAAATTTATACCACCTTTCGTACGGCATGGTCGATTTGCCTTCTGGCAAAATGAAATCCCGAGAAGGTACCGTGGTAGATGCCGATGATTTGATGACAGAAATGACCCAAACTGCTCAAGAATTGTCTGAAGAGTTGGGTAAATTAGAGGGTTATTCGGAGCAAGAAAAACAACAACTTTACAAAACTATTGGACTTGGAGCGCTTAAATATTATATTCTAAAAGTAGATCCTAAAAAACGTATTTTGTTCGACCCCGCAGAATCGGTTGACTTTGCAGGAAACACAGGTCCTTTTATTCAATATACATTTGCTCGAATCCAATCTATTTTAAGAAAAACTGATTTTGATTATACTGATGGTGTTCAAATCCAACAATTGGAATCGCTCCACGAAAAAGAAAAAGAAATTATAAAAAACATCATGCTTTTTCCTGAAATAATTCAAAATGCCGCACAACATCATAGTCCAGCATTAATTGCTAATTATGTTTATGATTTAGTCAAAGAGTACAATTCGTTTTATCAAACTGTTTCTATTTTAGGCGAACCGCATCTTTATAAAAAAACCATTAGAGTACAAATTTCCGAAAAAGTAGCTCAAACCATATCAAATGCTTTTGCATTGTTGGGTATTGATGTTCCAGAACGAATGTAATATTAAGGTCTGTTCATATACAAAATCTATATACACCTATATATATATATATAACAAAATTTAAAGTGAATCCATCCAAATCTTATTTCATACAATCTTTTTTAATTGTATTTTTAGCCGCCATTTTTTTTATCGGATTGAAAAATGTGTTGCCAAAAAAAATTTTTTCTGAAAAAACGGGACTTACTCAAAACGTGCTGATAGACAGCATGTTATTAGAAGCCTTTAATGCCGAAAAAAAAGCCCAAAAAACCATTTCAAAAGATACTTTAAACCAACAAAATATCCATTTTTTTGAAACCAATGGCATTGCATTTCCTTCAGAAAATTTTGAAAATTATAAAGGGTACCAATATTTAATACCTTTTTACGAAAAATTATACCAACTAGAAACCACCAAAAAAGGCCATGTACGGATAGCTTATTTTGGCGATTCGATGACAGATGGCGATATGATTGTTCAGGATGTTAGAGCTCAATATCAAAATCAATTTGGAGGAAATGGTGTTGGTTTTGTAGCCATTACAAGCGAATCGGCCGCCTCAAGGGGGTCTGTATTGCACGAATATGCTACAAATTGGAAAACACTTTCCTATTTGAATGTCAAAAATCCATCCAAACCATTTGGTGTAAACGGTCATGTGTTTTTTGCCAATGACACCTTGCACAAAGCCTGGGTCAAATATAAAACCAATATTGTAAAACCCATTTCGTGGCTTAACAACCCAACCCTTTTTTATGGATATGCCTCAAACAATCAAGCAATTATTTCTTACACAATAGGAAAAGATACCATTACCAAAAACTTAACACCACATCATTTGTTAAATACTTTGGTTTTGTCTCAAAACCCATTAAAATCATTAAAAGTCGATTTCAAAAAAGCCAAATCCATACCTATTTATGGCTTCAATTTTGACGATGGCAAAGGGGTACATGTAGATAATTTTTCGCAAAGAGGCAATTCTGGCATCCCCATTTCTAAGTTTGATGTTGCTTTGATGCAATCTTTTCATCAAAAGTTGAATTACGACTTAATAGTACTTCACTATGGTACAAATGTATTAAATTACGGAACATTCGATTATGGTTGGTACAACAAAAGCATGTCAAAAGTAGTGCAACGCTTGAAGGAGTGTTTTCCTGGTACAGCCATTTTAGTGATTTCAACGGCAGACAAAGCCACAAAATACGAAACACAAATGAAAACCGATTCGGCCGTAGTACCACTTACTTTGGCACAAAAACGGTATGCACTAAACAATCAGGCGGCTTTTGTAAACTTATATACCCTAATGGGAGGCGATGGTTCCATGACCAAATGGGTAGAAGAAATACCTGTTTTGGCCAATAAGGATTATACCCATTTTAACCAACGTGGAGCCAAAAAAGTAGCTGGTATTATTTATAACCAACTCCAAACAGGGTATGAACAATACAAACAATTACGAAAAAACAAAGCCACTGCAAGCAAAACTGCAGCCCCAAAAGTAGCTCCTATTCAACCAGATAGTCTTTTGTCAAACCCTAACGAACAACAACCCTAATGTTTAAAAAAATAAGTATCATTGTGGGTTTGTTCTGGACAATTTTTCAGGCCAATGCCCAATTAGTTGGCACCTCTGATGGGCTAACAGACACCCCCTCGACAGACAGCATCAAGCTACCTGACAATCGATTGATTCATGCAATGGCATTGGAAATTTTTTGGAAAAAATTAATACTATTACAAAAAAACAATACCGGTAAATTGAACATCGTTCATGTTGGAGATTCTCATATTCAAGC
This sequence comes from Flavobacterium branchiophilum NBRC 15030 = ATCC 35035, assembly GCF_002217205.1. GTDB lineage: Bacteria > Bacteroidota > Bacteroidia > Flavobacteriales > Flavobacteriaceae > Flavobacterium > Flavobacterium branchiophilum. Next base: position 14,355 of record NZ_MUGT01000056.1, read on the forward strand.
TGATTTGATGACGGCCGTTATTAGAAAAAATTGTCAAAATAGGTTTGGAAATGCAGGTCGAGGATTTGTGTTTCCGCACCAATTAGCCAAAACAAATGGTGCGTGGGATGTTCGATTTTCGAGCAATGCCACGTGGGAATGTCATAAAAACATAGCACAACCCAACGGAAGTGCCGTAGGTTTGAGTGGCATAGCGCTGCAAACCAAAGCTCAAAACGCTTACATTGAATTAACCGTCAAAGACCCAGAAAATTTTTTTAATACCATCAAAGTCATTTCTCCCAATAACAACCATGATTTTGATTTGGCACTAAACAAACAAAAAACTGCTATTGAAACAAAATTGCCAAAAAAAATATCACACAAAGTAAAAAAAGGAGAAGCTTTATCTACAATTGCTGAAAGTTACCATTGCTCAATGGCCGAAATCAAGGCATTGAATCGTTTGAAGTCCAACAACATACAAGCTGGAAAAACACTCAAAATACCAACAACCGAAACAACATCAAAAATAAGCTATACAACTTCATACATACCAGAAAAATCTTATAATTCAAATCAATATTTTTATTATAAATCAGAAAATTTATTATCTAAAATTGCTATTGTAGCCCAAAACGACAATCCCGAAAAAATATTAAGTGGCTTGGTTTTAGAAAACAATAATCCCGGCATTTTGTATCATAATATTGGTGTCAATGGAGCAAAATATGCCGATTATAATAAATACCCCCTATTTTTTAATCAACTCAAAGCATTAAATCCAGATTTAATTATTGTATCACTTGGTACCAATGAATCTTTTGATAGAATGAGTTCAGAATCCTATATGCAACAAGTGTTTCGTTTTATCAATAATATAAAATTATGGTATCCAGATACGGCCATTCTACTCACAACGCCACCACCATCATTACTTTACAGAAAATTACCCAACACCTATATTGCAGATTACACCGAAAAATTAATTACTTTTGCAGCCGAAAATAGATATGCCATTTGGGATGCTTACACACAACTCAGAGGCATGCAAGGAGTTTCAATAAATGCCCGAAAAGGATGGATGGCTCCCGATAGGGTTCACTATACCAAGTTAGGCTACGAAATTCAAGGCAAAATGTTGTTTGAAGCCCTACTCCAATCATTTGAAGATTATCAAAATAACCCCAACAAGAAAAAATAATGACCTTTTCAGACATCAACAACTGGATGATTAAAAACATTGGTACTATAACCCCAGAAACCATCAACAATTGGGTAACCTACAATCCTAAATCTCCTATTTTATTCAACACCCCCCTTTTTTTAGGTATGTTTTTAATTTTTTATCCACTATATGTAGTAGCGATAAAACCCAAAACTCATTTTTACAGAAATTTATATGTCTTCTTATTTTCATTATTTTTTTATTATAAATCCAGCGGCATCTATTTTGCTTTGCTTCTTGTTTCTGGAGTTGTAGATTACAATATTGCCAAACTTTTATATGAAGAAGTATTGGAAGGATACAGAAAATTTTATCTTATATTAAGTATTGTACTAAATTTATGCTTTTTAGGTTATTTCAAGTACACCAATTTCATTATCCAAAACCTCAATGAAGTTTCTGGCCAACAATTTATGATGCAAAACATCATACTTCCTGTAGGAATATCTTTCTATACTTTCCAATCAATGAGTTATATCATCGACATTTATCGAAAAGAGCTAAAACCTACAAAAAACATTTTAGACTACATGTTTTTTGTGTCTTTTTTTCCACAATTAGTAGCAGGGCCAATTGTGAGAGCTTCAGAGTTTATCCCACAAATATATAGCAAATTGCATCTTTCTCGCAACGATGTAAACCGTGCATTATTTTTAATCATTGGCGGACTTATCAAAAAAACCTTCATATCAGATTACATTGCACTCAACTTTGTCGATAGGGTTTTTGATGCTCCAAAATCCTATACCGCCTTCGAAAATCTAATGGCCGCTTATGGCTATACCATTCAAATTTATTGCGATTTTTCTGGCTATTCAGACATGGCCATTGGCATAGCCCTCCTCATGGGTTTTCAATTATCAACTAATTTCAAAACCCCATATCAATCTACATCACTAACCGAATTTTGGCGGCGTTGGCACATCTCCCTCTCCACATGGCTAAGAGATTACCTATATATTTCCATTGGCGGTAACAGACAAGGTTCTGTAGGAGGATTTTTATTTCCTACCTTATTTTTTGTCGGTTGTATTGCATTTGGCTATTATTATTATCCCATAAACGCCCTCCCTTTATGGACAGCCCTAGCAGCATTACTACTGTTTTTGTCCACGGTCATTTTAGCAAAAGACAAGAAAAAAACACTTTATACCAACGTCAATTTACTAACCACCATGCTCCTCGGCGGCTTATGGCACGGCCCTAGTTTCCGTTTCATTTTGTGGGGTGCACTACACGGCATAGGCTTGGCAGTACACAAAATATTTTCAGAAATTTTTCCTTCGTCTAATACTAAAAAACTTACCTTTTTCAAAATCATGGGTTCCAGTATTTCTTTACTACTTACCTTTCACTTTGTAGCTTTTTGTTGGATATTTTTTAGAGCCAAAGACTTTTCCCTAGCCTTCGATATCCTACAAAATATCAGCAACCTTACGTTCAATATACAACAGTGGCAAACCATCATCATGGGCTACCAAAATGTGTTTTTAGTCCTGTTTTTGGGCTACGTTTGGCACTTTTTACCCACCAAAATTACCAACGCCAACCAATGGGTTTTCAACAAAATGCCCATCGTTTTAAAAGCCCTCGTCCTTGCCTTGGCCTTTTGGGTCGTATATGCCACATCATCCTCTGGACCACAACCATTTATTTATTTTCAATTTTAAAAAAAACATCTTAAATAAGCAAAATCTCCATAATTTGGGCGTGCCCCTCCGTAAAAACTTCGGGTCGGGCTATTCGTTTCAATCTTTTTTGGCCCCAAAAAAAGGGCCAAAAAAGGATTTCCACTGCTATCCCTCACGCAGCACAACACCATTTTCAAAACAAACACCCCACTCCTACCAAACCTTCCACACAAAAAAAACAATACCAAATATTTTTATAAAATAGTCCAAAGATGCGAAGTTATTTTTTAGAAAAAATTTACAAAAAAAACCGTTGCATAGCTGGGCTACGGAACTATTTTTTTGGACTCATTTTAGCACAAAAGAACCAATAGATTGGGCTATTTTATAGTTATATTTGGTATTATATAAATCATCATGATTTTCATACACAGAT